>NZ_JBYSYC010000030.1:0-104972 GCF_058782875.1 Cupriavidus sp. FW305-F7
CCGAAGCCGGCCGCGCTGCGGTAGGCGGTGAGGCGGCCATAGTCCGGCAGGAAGCCGTTCTCCGGGTCCTCGGTGGTGATCCGGCATTGCAGCGCGTGACCGTTGAGCGAAATCGCTTCCTGCACCGGCACGCCCGCGGCGCGCACGACGATCTCGCCGTTTTCATTGCGCGTGTTCTCGGTCATGCCGATATGGCCGCCCTCCGTCACGCGGATCTGCGCCTTGACGATATCGATCCCAGTGACCATCTCCGTGACCGTGTGTTCGACCTGGATGCGCGGATTGACCTCGATGAAGTAGAACTGGCCGGAATCGGCATCCATCAGGAATTCGACCGTACCGGCATGGGTGTAGCCGACCGCGCGCATCAGCCGCAGGGCCGATTCGCACAGCGCGGCCCGGCCGGCATCGTCGAGATACGGCGCGGGCGCCCGCTCCACCACCTTCTGGTTGCGCCGCTGCACGGTACAGTCGCGCTCATAGAGATGCACGAGGTTGCCGTGCGTGTCGCCGAGCACCTGCACTTCGACATGGCGCGCGTTGCGCACCAGCTTTTCGACATAGACCTCGTCATTGCCGAACGCAGCCAGCGCCTCGCGCCGCGCCGCGGCGAGCGCCCCCTCAAGGTCCTGCTCGCTTTCCAGGACCCGCATGCCGCGTCCGCCGCCGCCCCAGCTTGCCTTGAGCATCAGCGGATAGCCGACGCCGGCGGCCAGGCGCTTGCACGTATCCAGGTCATGCGGCAGCGGATCAGTTGCCGGCATTACCGGCACGCCCGCCTCGATCGCCGCGTTGCGCGCCGCCACCTTGTTGCCAAGCTTGCGCATGACCTCGGGCGACGGGCCGATCCAGCGGATTCCCGCGTCGATCACGGCCTGCGCGAAGTCCGGGTTTTCCGAGAGGAAGCCATAGCCCGGATGAATGGCGTCGACCTTTGCCTGCCTGGCAATGCGCAGGATATCGTCGATGTCGAGGTAAGCCGCCAGCGGCTTCTTGCCTTCGCCGACCAGGTAGCTCTCATCGGACTTGAAGCGATGGAGCGCGAGGCGGTCTTCCTTCGAATAGATCGCCACCGTGCGCACATTCATCTCGGCGGCGGCGCGCATCACGCGGATCGCGATCTCGGAACGGTTGGCAATCAGCAGGGAACGGATAGGAGCGTAGTCCATGGGGCGCAGGGAAACGAACCAGCCGTGCGCAACCGCCACGGCAGGGTCAGGTGATCAGGGATGCAGCACGGGCGCAAGGCTTGCCCGGGCCGCTAGTCGTAATGGGCAAATGGGGCGTGCGAGTCCATCCAGTCATAGTGCGCCGATGCAGCGGCCCATGCCCAGTTGGCTCGCTTTGGCGACGGCTGGTCCCGATCGCCATGCTCGCTTCGATTCTGGCCGGCAAGCGGCTGATCGCCATCTCCGGCAAGCTCGCGGCTGTGCCCGCGGGCTCCGTTTCTTCCGTAGTACATCGTGGTGCCTTCCTCTTCAAGACCAGGTTCGCCTGCCCGCGACGCAGCGCGATGGCCAGGGCGACGGCAGGTTTGCAGGCGCGATGAAATACGCGCCCATCCCGGCCTGCTGCCGCAAGAAGCGGGCCACGGCCGATTCAGGCCCCATCCCTTTGATTTAGTGGAGGATTTTCTTCCGAGGCCAGCCTATCGGATTTCAGAAATGAAATTTTTCATTTCATCGATGCCGCGGCCAATGCGCGATGCAGCACCTATGCCGCGCGGCAACCGATAGTGCCAGCGTGGGCAACGTGGCCAGGTCGACGACACCCGCCCGGCCACGAATGCCAGGCCTTCAGCAGGCCGCGGGCTGGGGCGAAGCCAGTGCGCAGTATGCGGGGGCGCCGGCCTTGGCCATGCGGGCGCAGTACGCGGGATCGTCCGCCCTGGCCATGCGGGCGCAGTACGCCGGCTCCTCCGCCTTCGCCATGCGTGCGCAGTACGCCGGTTCTTCCGCCTTGGCCATCCGTGCACAGTACGCGGGCTCCTCCGCCTTCGCCATGCGCGCGCAGTACGCGGGTTCTTCCGCCTTCGCCATGCGCGCACAGTACGCGGCCTCGTCAGCTGCTGCCCGGGCACAATATGCGGCAGACGTCAGCGGGCTGCCGAATTCGCGCATGCTCAGCGCATCGCTCGCCGCGGCCATTTGCAGGAGGCGGGCCTCATCCTCCGGGCCATCGATGCCAACGTAGGGGTCGTGGTGAAGGACATAGCCGAAGATGCGCTCGCAATCGCTGGCATAGCGCCTGGTGTCCAGGATGTGGGCATGCCAGAAGGCATCCACCTGCTCGCTGGGGACGGCGGGCGTGTCCGGATGCTTCGCCGCCAGCTTGAGGAATTGCCGGTAGCCGCTCTCCGCCTGCTCCAGCGATTCTGGCGACCAGTGCGCATACTTCTGGTGCAGCAGCTTGGCCTTCATCCTGGAAAAGTCCAGGGCGTCGATGGCCTGCCACATGATTTCAATAGTACGGACCTGCATGATTCATGCTCCCATTTTTATTTGACTGCCTTTTATTGGACTTGCATAAGCGCGCGCCGGATTGCCGGCAGTCAGGCGCGCAGCGGTTGCGGCCCGTGCTCGATAGCGGGGCCGTTCTCCATGCGGCTGGCGAGGAAGGCAGTGATCTTCGCCGGCGGCAGCGGATGGCTGAAGTAGTAGCCCTGCACCTCGTCGCAGCCTTCGCGGCGCAGGAATTCGAGTTGCACCTCGTTCTCCACGCCTTCGGCGACCACTTCCAGGCCGAGCCGGTGGCCGAGCCCGATCACCGCGCTGGTAATCTGCGTGTCGCTGCGGCTTTCCGGTACGTAGCGGACGAAGCTACGGTCGATCTTGACCGTATCGATCGGGAAGCGGCTCAGGTAGGCAAGTGAGGAATAGCCGGTGCCGAAGTCGTCGATCGCCAATCGAACGCCGGTGCGCTTCAGGCGCGAGAGCCAGCTGGAAGCCTGTTCGGCATCGCGCATGATCATGCTTTCGGTGAGTTCCAGCTCCAGCAGGTTGCCAGGCAAGGCCGCTTGCCGCAGGGCATCGATAATGGTCAGCCTGAGCGACTTGTCGGCAAACTGCCGTGCCGAAAGATTGACTGAAACACGCACCGGCGGCAGCCCCTGCGCGCGCCATGCGGCATTCTGCCGGCACGCTTCGCGCAGCGCCCAGGCGCCGATCTCGACAATGGCGCCGCTCTGCTCCGCGAAGGGAATGAAATCTCCGGGCATGACCAGGCCCAGTTCCGGGTGGCGCCAGCGGATCAGTGCCTCGACCGCCGTGCACGCTCCCGACGCGAGCGCAATGCGCGGCTGGTAGTAGAGGATGAATTCGTTCTGCTCGAGCGCGCGGTGCAGGTGCGTCTCCATGTCGATGCGCCGCTGCAGGGACGCGCTCATGCCCCGGCAGTAGAACTGGTAGCCGTTCTTGCCGAGCTGCTTGGCACCGTACATGGCCAGGTCGGCATGCTTGAGCAGGGTCTGCCAGTCGCTGCCGTCCTCGGGGAAGGAGCTGATGCCGATGCTTGCCGTCATGCGCAGCTCCGACTCGTTGACGACGAAGCCTGGCGCGAGCGCAGCCTGGATCCTGGCGATGGTCCGCTCCAGGAGCGTCGAATCGCCCTTGGGGTCCAGCAGCACGACGAATTCATCGCCGCCGAAGCGGGTGATCAGCTCCACCTCCTCCAGACTCCCGCGCAACCGGTCGGCCATCTCGCGCAGCACGATGTCGCCGGCGTTGTGGCCGATCGTGTCGTTCACGACTTTGAACTCGTCCAGGTCCACGAAAATGACATGCAGCGCCTGGTCGCTCGCGCGGGCACGGGTCAGCGCCTGCTCGAACTCGGCCTTGAACATGAGGCGGTTGGGCAGGCCGGTGAGGGCATCGTGATTGGCGAGGAAGCGCAGGTTCTCCTCGGCCTGGCGCCGCAGCAGGAAGTGCCCGGTCTGATTGGCAATGCCGCCCGCCATCGCGAGCGCATGCGTATCGGGGCTGCGCTTGCTGCGGGAATAGAGTTCGACCACGCCGAGCGTCACGTGCCCCCTGCTCAGCGGGAAGGCGAACACCGTCCGGATGCCGCCCGCGTCGAGCCACCTGGCTTGCGAATGCCGGGCCATCGCGCTCCGGCTTGCATACCATTGCGGCGCCTGCAAGACCGCAGCGCCGGCCGGCCCTGCGGGGCGCTCGGCGAACCAGGGCTGCAGCACCTTGACGCGGGCCAGGTAGACCGGTGGCAGCTTCAGCCCCTGGCTGTCATCGCCCGGCCAGAAGGCACCCGCCTCCCAGTCCATGCCTTCGAGCAGCGTGTGGACAATCTCCTCCAGCACCTCGGTTTCGCTGGTGGCGGTGGCCAGGTGCAGGGCAATCTGGTGTTCCTGCATCCTGGCCTGCTCGGCGGACTTGCGCTGGCTGATGTCCTGCGCGGTGCCCCGCAGCACGGCGCTGTCCGCCGCCCCATGCGCGTGGCCGATCAGGTGCAGCCAGCCCCGCCGCCCGCGCCGCGAACGGTAGGGGCACTCGAACTCGAACGGCTGGCGATCCTGCAGGGCTACCCGCATCCTTTCCTGCAGCACGGCGCAATGGCCGGCGTCGATCGCCTGGAACAGCGCTTCCGGAGTCGGTTTGTCGCCGCGCAAGCCCAGCAGGCGCGCCATTTCCCGGGAAAAATGCGCGATGTCCTTGTCCAGGTCGATGCGCCAGTCGCCCAGGCGGGCAATCTGCTGCGCCTCGGCCAGCGCGGCCTGGCTGTCGCGCAGGCTGTGCGTCATCTGGTCGGCCACGGCCACGGCGCGCGCCCGCGAACTCGACAGCGCATAGGCCAGCCACCCCAGCAGCACGCTGATGATCAGGCCGGAAATCACCACCAGCGCCGGCAGGTAGCGCTGGGGACCACTGATGGCCTTGGCATCGGCAGCAAACGCGATTACCCAGCGCCGTCCGCCGAAATTCCGCACCACGCTCTTGACCAGATCATGCTGGGCCGGGGCCGCCTGGCCGTCCGCCAGTGCCGTCGCGCCACGCGCGGCACTGGCGTGGACTGCGCTGCCGCCAGCGCCCCGGCTGCGCTCCCCGACCGCCAGGCCGGTCAGGCTGTCATAGAGCAGGTTGGCGGCGGAGGACGGGACCGCCGCCTCCGCGAAGTCTCCGGCGTCATGCACGCGGAACCGGATCCGGCGCAGGTTCTCATTGCTGACCAGGTCCTTCAGCAGGTCACCCACCCGGATCCCCGCGCCAACCGAGCCGACATAGGCGCGTCGGCGCGCTTCCACGGAATCCAGGTCGGGCACCTTGCGGTACACCGGCAGGCGCAGGGCGATGCCCACATGCGGGTTCTTTGCCTCGCTGAAGATCAGGCGCCCGCTGCTGACTGACTCCCCGGTATCGCGCGCGCGTTCAAGCGCAGCCAGGCGCCGTGGCTCGGCGCCCATGTCGATGCCGATCGACGCCAGGTTGATGTCGAGCGGCTCGACATAGGTCAGCACGAAATGGCCCGGCCGCCGGCCGGGGGGCCGCACGTTAAACGTCACGCCCGCCTCGCGCAGGATCGGATCGCTGCGCTGCCGGGCGACAAAGGCGTCGATCTCGGCCGCCGGCACGTACGGCGCGTAGTTCAGCGTCTGGAAACCGGGATAGCGCTGCGGCAGGTTCAAGCCGCTGACGAAATCGCGAAACTCGCCGCGCGAGACATGGTCGCTGGCGCCGAACAGCGCCTGCATGGTCACGAGTACATCGGTATAGAGGCGGATCCGTGTATCGATCTGCTGGATCACATCGCCAGTATCGTTCTCAAATCGCAGGCGGACGTCCTTTTCCAGCAGGTCGGTGCAGAACGCATAGACGACAGCCGTCGTCATCACGCCAAGCAGCAAGGTGCCCGCGGTGATGGTGCGCGACCCAAGGCGTCCAAGCGGGCGCAGCGCGCGCGCAAGCGTCTGGCGCAAGATTGTTCCCCCCCGGATGTCGATGGCAGCCATGCGGCTGAGCGGCCGTCACCAACGACTGATGCTAATAGTGCACTTATTGGCTGGGGTTCTATTCGGAATCCAGCCTCTTATATGTATTAACAATCTATAACAAGCGGGGAAAAACGGGCCCTGATTATCGCCGCGTAAACACCCAACTTAAGTGGGGTGGCAGTTTAGGGGGACAGTGGCCTGGCTTGCTAGCCGCAAGCGCAAATAGTGACTCCGTTCGCGAGTTATCCAGGCACGCGCTGGCCGTGGGCTTCGAAATCAGATCAACGGCTTTAACGGGAGCATCTGCAGAAACTGGCGCTCTTTCGTCGCCAGATTGCGATATGGACTTCGAGGGTGGAATCGTTGGCGCCGCTCTACGCAACGGCACGAGCAGCAGCAGAGAAGTGGCGGGTGTCTGCTCGCACAGCAGGAATCCGGACCCGCAAAAAACAAAACCCCGGAAGACCGCGATCTTCCGGGGTTCGCCGCCATTTCTGGCGGAGACGGAGGGATTCGAACCCTCGATCCAGGTTTTGGCCCGGATGCTCCCTTAGCAGGGGAGTGCCTTCGACCTCTCGGCCACGTCTCCCAAACTTGCGTTGCGTGAGGGAGCCACACAACGAAGCGCGTATTCTAGCGGCGCCGCACGTGTTGGTCAACGAAAAATCGATCACTCAACACAAAAACCGCGGTCCCGCCAGAAGTGTTCACGAACGGATCACGCCTGTTCCAGTTCGAAGGCCTTGTGCAGCGCGCGCACGGCCAGTTCCATGTACTTCTCGTCGATCAGCACCGAGATCTTGATTTCCGAGGTGGAGATCATCTGGATGTTGATGCCCTCTTCCGACAGGGTGCGGAACATCTTGCTGGCGATGCCCACGTGCGAGCGCATGCCCACGCCCACCACCGATACCTTCGACACCTTCGGGTCGCCCGACACGCTGCCGGCGCCGATGTGCGACTTCACGCCGTCGTTCAGGATGGCCAGCGCGCGCTGGTACTCGCCGCGCGGCACGGTGAAGGTGAAGTCGGTCTTGCCGTCGACGGACTGGTTCTGGATGATCATGTCGACGTCGATGTTGGCGTCGGCGACCGGGCCCAGGATCTGGTAGGCGATGCCCGGCTTGTCCGGCACGCCCAGAACGGTGATCTTGGCTTCGTCACGGGCAAAGGCGATGCCGGAGATGACGGCTGCTTCCATGGTGGAGTCTTCCTCAAAAGTGATCAGCGTGCCCGAGTGCATTTCCTGCTCGAGCGGCATAAGCGGGTCGGTCAGCGACGACAGCACGCGGGTCTTCACGCGGTACTTGCCGGCGAACTCCACGGAGCGGATCTGCAGCACCTTGGAGCCGAGGCTGGCCATTTCCAGCATTTCTTCGAAGGTGATCTGGTCCAGGCGGCGGGCGTCTTCGACCACGCGCGGGTCGGTGGTGTACACGCCATCGACGTCGGTGTAGATCAGGCACTCGTCGGCCTCGATGGCGGCGGCGATGGCCACGGCCGATGTGTCCGAGCCGCCACGGCCCAGCGTGGTGATGTTGCCGTCGTCGTCGATGCCCTGGAAGCCGGTGATCACGACCACGCGGCCGGCGTCGAGGTCGGCCAGGATGCGCTCGTCGTCGATCGATTCGATACGGGCCTTGGTATAGGCCGAGTCGGTCTTCACCGGCACTTGCCAGCCGGTGTAGCTGACCGCGTCGATGTCTTCGCCGTGCAGCGCGATGGCCAGCAGTGCCACGCTGGCCTGCTCGCCAGTCGAGGCGAGCATGTCCAGTTCACGCGGATTGGGCTGCGGCGAAATTTCCTTGGCGAGTCCCAGCAGGCGATTGGTCTCGCCCGACATGGCCGAAGGCACCACGACTACGCGGTGACCGGCGCGGTGCCACTTGGCCACGCGCTTGGCGACATTCTTGATGCGTTCCGTGGAACCCATCGAAGTGCCGCCGTATTTGTGAACGATGAGAGCCATCTTCTTGTCGACGCCAGCGATTATGCAAAGCCCTTGAAAATACACGAACAAGCCCCGTGAGGCAAGGCGGGAGCGGGGTTCGGGCTGCAGATCGGAAGTGATGCCGGCGGCGATCCGGGAGCTTCAGTGCGTCGGCATCGCCACTGCCGGCGGCCGCGGATGCCATTCGACGCACCAGCGCGGCGCTGCCGGGGCGTCCGGCCAGCGGCGGTGCATGCCCAGGCCGGCGGCCAGCACCAGCGTATCGCCAGACCACAGCAACGGCAGCCAGGCGCGGCGCCAGGCCGGGATGCCGGCTTCCTGGCAGGCCTGCTTCAGGGCCCGGGCCGGGCCGCCCGGACGCAGCACGATACGCTCGCCGCCGCTGCGGGCGGCCAGGCGCAAGGGCTGGCGCAGCACCGCTTCGGGCACGCCGAAGGTGTCATCGCGGAAGAAATGGAGTTCGCCGCGCCAGGCTGACACGACGATGCGGGCCTCGCCGCGCCAGTCCAGCGTCACGGGTGCCGGCGCAGCGATCGGTGGCGGCGTGCAGGCCAGCACGCGGTCGCGGAAACGGCGCAGGACCAGCCCCTCATGCGCGATCGCGGGCTCGCCGCCAGCGTGGGTGACCAGTTGCTCGCGCATAGCCGCCAGCCGAGCGGTGGACGGCGCGCGCACGCCGAGGTCGCGCAGCCAGAAGCGCAGCACGGCATCGGCATGTGCCACGGGCAAGGCGCGCAGCCCTGCCAGGTCGAGTTCGGAAAGCGTGTCGGCATCGCGGCCGGGGCGCGCCAGCGCCGCCAGCGAGGCGGCTGCCAGTTCGTCGATCAGTGCGCCTGCCTGGGCGAAATGCGCGGCCGCCTGCACCACATTGGCCGACAACGCCGGAAAGGCCGCCACCAGCGCCGGCAGGTGCGCGCGCAAGGCATTGCGCGCATAGCGTTCATCGGCATTGGACGGGTCGTCGACCCACTGCAGTGCGTTGGCCGCGCAATAGGCCTCGATCTCGGCGCGGGCCACATCCAGCCAGGGGCGCAGCAGCATCACGCCGCTGCGCTCGTCCAGCGGGCGCAGCGCTGGCATGCCAGCCATGCCGGCCACTCCAGCGCCGCGGAACAGCCGCAGCAGCACGGTCTCGACCTGGTCGTCCTGGTGGTGGGCAAACAGCAGCAGGCGCGCGCCGCTGTCGGCGCACATCGCCGCCAGCGCGGCATAGCGCGCGCGGCGCGCAGCCGCTTCCACGCCCTCTCCCGCTTCGGGCTGCACCGATACCCGCCGCACGAAATAGCCGACCTGCCACTGCGCGCACAGCGCGGCGCAGAAGCGGTCCCAGTCGTCGGCATCCGCCTGCAGGCCGTGGTGGACATGCAGCGCCACCACGCGCGCGCCAACGCCCCACTCCGCCGCGGCCGCGCGGGCGGCATGCAGCAGCGCGACCGAATCGCGACCGCCCGACAGGGCCACGGCGATCGTCGCCGCGCCCGTGCCGCCGCCAGAAACAACAAAGGCCGCACCGGCCTGTAGGGCCTGTGCGACCTTGTCGGTCAGCCGGGCGGACGGTTCAGTCCTGGGTGCCGGTTTCCTTGAACTTGCCATAGGCGAGCAGGCGCTCGTAGCGGCGGGCCTGCAACTCCTTCACGCTCATGCCCTGGAACTGGCGCAACGACTCGGCCAGCGAGCGCTTGAGCATCGCCGCCATGCCCTTGTAGTCACGGTGCGCGCCGCCCAGCGGCTCGCTCACGATCTTGTCGATCAGGCCCAGCGCCTTCAGGCGGTGCGCGGTCAGGCCCAGCGCCTCGGCGGCTTCCGGCGCCTTCTCGGCCGTCTTCCACAGGATCGAGGCGCAGCCTTCGGGCGAAATCACCGCGTAGGTGGCGAACTGCAGCATCTGCACCACGTCGCCCACGGCAATCGCCAGCGCGCCGCCCGAACCGCCTTCACCGATGATGGTGGCGATCAGGGGCACCTTCAGGCCGGCCATCACGTACAGGTTGTGGCCGATAGCCTCTGACTGGCCTCGCTCTTCGGCATCGATGCCGGGGAATGCGCCCGGGGTGTCGACGAAGGTGAAGATCGGCAGGCCGAACTTGTCCGCCAGCTCCATCAGGCGCTTCGCCTTGCGGTAGCCCTCGGGCTTGGGCATGCCGAAATTGCGCATGGCGCGCTCTTTCGTGTCACGGCCCTTCTGGTGGCCGATGACCATGCACGCCTGGCCGTTGAAGCGCGCCAGGCCGCCGATGATCGAAAGATCGTCGGCAAAGGTGCGGTCGCCGTGCAGCTCGTGGAAATCGGTAAAGATCTCGCGCACGTAGTCCAGCGTATAGGGACGCTGGGGGTGGCGGGCAATTTGCGCAACCTGCCACGGGGTCAGGTTGGCGTAGATGTCTTTGGTCAGCTGCTGGCTCTTGCCGGCCAGCCGCGAAATCTCTTCGGAAATATCAACAGCCGAATCGTCCTGCACGAAGCGCAGTTCTTCGATCTTTGCCTCAAGTTCGGCAATGGGCTGCTCAAAATCCAGGAAGGTGGTTTTCATAAAATCACACGTACCTGTCTGTGAAGGGGCGCATTCTACCGGAATTTGGTCGCTATCTTAGCGCCTGCCAGATAGCCCGGACTGCACCTGCCACTAAATTTTCTTTCTGCGATGCCTAATACGTCACTGGCAACGGGTCGAGACTGCGCCACATATACCACGTCGCCACGGTTCGCCACGGCTCCCAGTTGGCCGCGACTTCGCGCGCCTCGCTGCGGGTGACGGGTTCGCCGCTGAAATAGTTGGCGGAGATTGCGTTGATCAGGCCGATATCGTCCAGCGGCAGCACGTTGGGCCGCATCAGGTTGAACATCAGGAACATCTCCGCGGTCCAGCGGCCGATGCCGCGGATCTGCGTCAACTCCGCGATCACGGCTTCGTCGTCCATCTGCGCCCATTCGGCGACATGCACCATGCCCGCCTTGAAGTGGTCGGCCAGGTCGATCAGGTATTCCCCCTTGCGCTTGGACAGGCCGCAGCCTGCCAGCTTCTCGGGACCGGCGCGCAGGAACTGGGCCGGGGTGAGCTTGGGGCAGAGCGTATGCAGCCGCTCCCACACCGACTGCGCCGCCTTGACCGAGATCTGCTGGCCCACCACCGCGCGCGCCAGCGTGACGAACGGATCGCCACGCGACACCAGGTGCGCCGGGCCGTAGGTCGGGATCATCTTGCGCAGTATGCGGTCACGCTTCATCAGGTCGGCGCAGGCTTCGTCCCAGTAGGCGGGGCGCACCGCATCGATGACGGTTTCGACCGGCAGCGGCACCGCATCCGCCTCGGGCAGCACGGCCTTGGCGTTGCGCGTGCCCCTGGCCGCGTCCTTGCCATCCGGCAGCGGCGCCTCGCTGGCGCCAGCCTTGCCCGGGCGCGGACCGGCCGCCTTCGCCCGGCCCCTCGTAGCGGGAGACGTGGCCGGCGGCGTGGCGGTGGCGGGCTTGCGCGCGGCAGCGTTCAAGCACGCCTCCACTCGGTGGCACCGCCCGGCTTGTCTTCCAGCACGATGCCCGCTTCCAGCAGTTGCGCGCGGATGCGGTCCGCTTCGGCAAAGTTGCGCTCCAGCTTGGCGGTCTTGCGCGCGGCGATCAAGGTCTCGATCTGTTCCGGCGAGATGCCGTCGTCGGACCTGCCGCCTTGCAGGAAGGTATGCGGATCGCGCTCGAGCAGGCCCAGCGTGCCCGCCAGCGCCTTGAGCTGGCGCGCAGCCGCGGTCGAGCCGGTGCGGTTGATCTCGCTGGCCAGGTCGAACAGCACCGACATCGCGATCGGCGTGTTGAAGTCGTCGCCCATGGCCTCGGCAAAGCGCCTGGCGTGCGGCTCGTCCCAGTCCACCGCGCAGCCGCCCGGCTGGCTGTCCTTGAGTGCCGTGTACAGGCGTGTCAGGGCGTGGCGCGCATCGTCCAGGTGCGCGTCGCTGTAGTTCAGTGGGCTGCGGTAGTGCGCGCGCAAGATAAAGAAGCGCACGACCTCAGCGTCGTACGACTTCAGGACCTCGCGGATGGTGAAGAAATTGCCAAGCGACTTGGACATTTTTTCGTCGTTGATGCGCACGAATCCGTTGTGCATCCACATATTGACGAAGGGCTTGCCGCTGGCGCCTTCAGACTGCGCAATCTCGTTCTCGTGGTGCGGGAACTGCAGGTCAGCCCCGCCGCCATGGATGTCGAAATGCTCGCCCAGCAGCGTGCAGCTCATGGCGGAGCATTCAATGTGCCAGCCCGGGCGGCCGGCGCCCCACTTCGAGTCCCACTTGCTCTCGGGCGGCTCGCTGGCCTTGGCGGACTTCCACAGCACGAAGTCGAGCGGGTCCTGCTTGGCGTCGTTGGCGCTGACACGCTCGCCGGCGCGCAGGTCTTCCAGCGACTTGCCCGAGAGCTTGCCGTAGCCGTCGAACTTGCGCACCGAATAGTTCACGTCGCCGTCGCTGGCCTGGTAGGCCAGGCCCCTGGCTTCCAGCTTGCCGATCATGTCGAGCATCTGCGGCACGTAGTCGGTGGCGCGCGGCTCGTGGTCAGGGCGGATCACGCCCAGCGCGGCGGCATCCTCATGCATGTACTGGATAAAGCGCGTGGTCAGCTCGCCGATGGTCTCGCCGTTCTCGGCCGCGCGGCGGATGATCTTGTCGTCGATGTCGGTGATGTTCTGCACATACGTCACCTCGTAGCCGGCGGCACGCAGCCAGCGGTGCACCATGTCGAACACCACCATCACGCGAGCGTGGCCAACGTGGCAATAGTCGTACACCGTCATGCCGCACACATACATGCGGACCTTGCCGGGTTCGATTGGCACGAATGGCTGTTTCTCACGCGCGAGCGTGTTGTAGATGTTCAGAAGCTGCATGAAACGAAGTGAGTGGTGAGAGGAGACTGCCGGGGTTCGCACAGCAGGCAGCGCGGGCCGTGGCGCCGGTTGCCCGGCGCCTGGCAGGCCGCCGGCGGCAACGCGGTCACTGGCGCATTTCCGTCGCGCCCCATATCTTACCGGAAGGCGGTGCGCAGGTTGCCTCCGGCACCGCGCAGCCAGGCCGCGCGAGATGCCGCGCCTGCCGCCCCGATGGCATCGCCCTTCGTGCCGGACTTGCCGCTTTGCTAGAATGCCGCGGAGTATAACGGACCTGTCCTCAATGAGCCTGCCGCTGCCCTCCCCGTGTTCTGCCATGTTCGCCGCCCCCGCGCGCCGACGCGGCCATCGCGCCGTACTGCCCCTGCTGGCCCTGGCCGCCGCGCTGGCGGCCCCTGCCTACGCGCAGAACGGCCCGCTGTCGCTGGCCGCGCCGACGGCGCCGGCCGGTGGCATCCAGTCGACCGACCCTGGCATGAGCGAGGCCCAGCAGGCCGCCAACGCGCGCCGCTACGACGAAGCCATCAAGGGCTTTGACCGCGTGCTGGCCGCCAACCCGCGCAATGCGCAGGCACGCTTCCAGCGCGCCTGGGCTCTGGCCCAGTCCGGCCGCGAGGACGCCGCCATCCAGGCCTTTACCGAAATGGCGCAGGACTTCCCGGAACTGCCCGAGCCCCACAACAACCTGGCGCTGCTCTACGCCAAGCGCGGCGACCTGAAGCGCGCCGAGGCCGAGTTGCTGCTGGCCACCGAAGTCAAGCCGGGCTTCGCCATTGGCTACACCAACCTAGGCGACGTCTACCGCCGCCTGGCCGAGCAGGCCTACACCGAAGCGCTGCGCCGCAATCCGGGCGATGCCCGCGCCAGCACCGGCCTGCGCCAGCTGAACCCTGATGCCGCGTCGCCGGCGGCGCCCGCCGGCACTGGCCGCAAGGCGACGCCAGCGCAGCGCCAGGCACCTGCCAGCGCCCCTGCGGCCAACTGACGGCCACCCATTCCAAGGTCCGGGCGCGGCGCGCCCGGACCATGTGCATCCAGACTTACCGGAGTTCCTTCATGATCCGTTCCCGTCGCATCGTCCTGGCCGGCCTGACCGCAGGCGCCCTGGCACTGTCCTCGTTCAGCGCGCTGGCGCAGCAAAAGGCCGCCGAACGCGTCCAGTTCGCCACCAGTGCCGGCAAGTTCACCATCGAGCTCTACCCCGAGGCCGCGCCGAGGACCGTCGCGAACTTCCTGGAATATGTGAAGAGCGGCTTCTACAGTGGCACCATCTTCCATCGCGTGATCAATGGCTTCATGGTGCAGGGCGGCGGTTTTGACCGCGACATGAAGGAAAAGCCCACCCGTGCGCCTATCCCGCTGGAAGCCCGTAGCGGCCTGAAGAACAAGGCCGGCACGGTGGCCATGGCACGCACCAGCGACCCCAACTCGGCCACCGCGCAGTTCTTCGTCAATGTGGTGGATAATTCGAATCTCGACTACCCGCAGCCGGACGGCAACGGCTACGCCGTCTTCGGCAAGGTGGTGGAAGGCATGGAGACGATCGACAAGATCAAGAGCGTGCCGACCACGGCCTACGGCCCCATGCGCAATGTGCCGGCCGCGCCGATCGTGATCGAGTCGGCCACCGTCGTCAAATAATTACCGAACAGAGGAAATCCCATGTCCAAGGTCCAGCTCCACACCAACCAGGGTGTCATCACCATTGAACTCGACGCCGAAAAGGCCCCGAAGTCGGTCGAGAACTTCCTGTCGTACGTGCGCAAGGGCCACTACGACAACACCATCTTCCACCGCGTGATCAAGAACTTCATGGTCCAGGGCGGCGGCTTCGAGCCCGGCATGAAGCAAAAGGGCACCGACGCCCCGATCGAGAACGAAGCCGGCAACGGCCTGAAGAATGACCGCTACACCGTGGCCATGGCGCGCACCAACGCCCCGCACTCGGCCACCGCGCAGTTCTTCATCAACGTGGTCGACAACGACTTCCTGAACTTCTCCTCGCCCACGCCGCAGGGCTTCGGCTATGCCGTGTTCGGCAAGGTGGTGGAAGGCACCGACGTGGTCGACCAGATCAAGGGCGTGCGCACCGGCAGTTCGGGCTTCCACCAGGACGTGCCGCTGGAAGACGTGGTGATCGAGAAGGCCGTCATCGTCGAGTAAGCCGATGCCTGCCGATTGCGGTTCCGTGCGCATCCACGTGCCGGCATTCCCCTTCCGACACCGCGCATGACCGCAATCCCCCACACGCCGGTGGCCGGTCCCTTCGAGGCACAGGCGCCGGCGTGGTTCATTTCAGACCTGCACCTGACGCCCGGCATGCCCCGCACGCTGGCGGCCTTCGAGCGCACGCTCGAGCGCGCCGCGCAGCACGCGCGCACGCTGTTCATCCTGGGCGACTTCTTTGAATTCTGGATCGGCGACGAAGAAACCGACTCGCCCTTCGCGCAGCGCGTGACCGGCGCCCTGCGCGCACTGGCCGCGCGCGGCGTGGCCGTGTATTTGATGCACGGCAACCGGGACTTCCTGCTGGGCAAGCGTTTCGCCAGCGCGGCCGGTGCCAGCCTGCTGCCCGACCCCACCGTGATCCACTGTGCCGGCCAGCGCGTGGTGCTGAGCCACGGCGACATGCTGTGCATCGACGACGAACGCTATAACCGCTTCCGCCGCTGGACCCGCAAGGGCTGGGTGCAACGCGTGTTCCTGGCACTGCCGCTTAGCGCGCGTCTGTCGATCGCCCGCAAGCTGCGGGCAGACAGTGAAGGCAACCGCGCCAGGCAGTTGAGCGCGGGTGCGCCCGTGCCGGTGATCTATGGTGATGTGGCGCCCGCCGCCGCGGCCGAGTTGCTCGGCGCCGCCGGTGCGTCGCTGCTGGTGCATGGACACACGCACCGCCCGGCACGGCATGAAGAAGCCGCCGGCGTGCGCTGGGTGCTCACTGACTGGGACCTGGACGGCGCCCATCCGCGCGCCGCGGTGCTGCAACTGGATCGCGACGGCTTCCGCCTGTTGCCGCAGACGGACTGAGCGACAGCGCCGGCCCGGCCCCTGCCCCGCTCACTTCATCAGCCTGCGCAGTTCGCTTGCGTCGAAGGGATCGTTCGGCGTGTTCTCCAGGTGTTCGCCAAGCCGGTCGAGTGCGGCCAGCACCGCCTCGATGCGGTCGTGCTGGCGCCCCGCATTGTCGATCAGGCTCTTGAGCGCCAGCGACACCGGATCGTCCGCATTGGGCGTGATGCCGTAGGCCGAGAACTCCTGCTTGGCACCCTGCTGCGCCGATGGCGCATCCGGCAGGATGATACGGGCCGGGATGCCCACGGCAGTCGCGCCCGGCGGCACCGGCTTGAGCACCACCGCGTTGGAGCCCACGCGCGCGCCGTCGCCCACCACGAATCCGCCCAGCACCTTGGCGCCCGCGCTCACCACCACGTTGGCGCCCAGCGTGGGGTGCCGCTTCTGGCCCTTGTACAGCGAGGTGCCGCCCAGCGTCACGCCCTGGTAGATGGTGCAGTCATCGCCGATCTCGGCGGTCTCGCCGATCACCACGCCCATGCCGTGGTCGATGAATACGCGCCGGCCCAGCTTGACCGCCGGATGGATTTCGATGCCGGTGAAAAACCGCGCCCAGTGCGAGATCCAGCGCCCCAGCCAGTGGAAGCCCGCGTTCCAGCATCCATGCGCAAAGCGGTGGAACACCACGGCATGCAGGCCGGGGTAGCAAGTCAGCACCTCCAGGCGGCTGCGCGCGGCGGGATCGCGCAGCATGATCGTGTCGATATCTTCCTTCAGGCGAGAGAACATCTTGGTCGTGTCGTGTTGCCGCGCCGTGCGCCGCGCCACGCGGGCTGGTGCCCGGGACAGGGTCGCCGGCGAGGTCAGTGGCCGGTGGGGACGGGATCAGGGAGTGTAAGTGATTTGCCGGACCCGCTTGGGGTACCGGTGTTTGGCCCCTGATCCGTCAGGGACATTGCGGCGATGCTGCGATCAACATCGCCCGGGCCTGCGCAAACCCGCAGCCGCGGGACGACAGCACGCGCGCTTGCCGCGCATGCCTGCATCGCCCTGCATCGAATCGCTCCGGTTTGCTGCCACTGTCCTTGCTCCTATCACCGGTCCTGGTGCGGGCCCGGCTGGTTCTGCGCGGCGATCAGCATGTGCTTGGCGATGCCGCGCAGGATATTCACTTCCTCGCGCTCCAGGCCGCTGCGTGCCAGCAGCCGGCGCAGCCGGGTCATCAGCCTGCGCGGGTTGGACGGATCGAGAAAGCCGATCGCCTCCAGGCCCGTCTGCAGATGGCCGAACATGGCCTCGACCTGCTCGGCCGTGGCCGGCTCACCAGCATAGCCGATATTGGCGCCGGCGTCCGGGGCCGCCTCCAGCAGCGCCAGCCGCAACTCGTAGGCGATGAGCTGCACCGCCTGCGCCAGGTTCAGCGAGGTATAGGCGGGATTGGCGGGGATATGGGTGACGGCGTTGCAGCGCTCGACCACTTCATTGGGCAGGCCATAACGCTCGTTGCCGAACACGAAGGCAACGCCGCCGCTGCCGGACAGCGTCTGCCGCGCACGTTCCGCGGCCGCGCGCGGCAACAGCCGCGGCGGGCCGAACTCGCGGTGGCGCGCGGTCATCGCCACGGTCAGCGCGGCGCCGGCCAGCGCCGCGTCGACCTGGTCGACGATGAGCGCGCCCGCCAGCACATCGTCGGCACCGCTGGCCATGGCGATGGCGTCGGGGTGCCGCAGCACCTCCGGCTCGCGTGGCGAGACCAGCACCAGGCTGCCGAAGCCCATGGTCTTGATCGCGCGCGCCACCGAGCCCACGTTGCCCGGGTGGCTGGTTTCGACCAGCACGAAACGCACGCGGCCGAAGGCGTCGCCGCCGGGGTCTCCGCTGTTGCCATCGGCAGCGGGCTGGCTCGTATCAATTGCCGGGTTCATATACAATTCGAGGTTCTTCTTTGGCGCGGCGCCAGGTTTTTGCTTGCTCGCGAGACTCTCGCGGCACATTTGCAGCAGAACCGGCGACGCCCGACGTTCTTCTACAATCCGTTGTGTTGTCAGCTGCCCATGAGCGGGCGTGCGGCGCTTTTGCGCCCCGCCGCGTCGTCATGGCCGGCCTGGAGAGATTCATGCATCCGATGCTCAATATCGCCGTCAAGGCGGCCCGCAAGGCGGGATCCATCATCAACCGCGCGTCGCTCGACGTCGATCTGGTGCGCGTCTCGCGCAAGCAACACAACGATTTTGTCACCGAAGTGGACCGCGCCGCCGAAGCCGCGGTCATCGAGATCCTGCGCACGGCCTACCCGGAACACGGCATTTTAGCGGAAGAATCCGGCCAGTCCTGGGCCGAGGGTGAAGACACCCACGAGTACACCTGGGTCATCGACCCGCTGGACGGCACCACCAACTTCATCCACGGCTTCCCGCAATACGCGGTCTCGATCGCCCAGCTGCACCGCGGCACGCCCGTGCAGGCCGTGGTCTACGACCCGACCCGCGATGAACTCTTCACCGCCAGCAAGGGCGCCGGCGCCTTCCTGAACAACCGCCGCATCCGCGTCACGCGCCGCGACAAGCTGGCCGACTGCCTGATCGGCACCGGCTTCCCGTTCCGCGATCTGGAAGGCCTGGACGAATACATGGAATTGTTCGCGCTGATGACGCGCAGCTGCGCCGGCCTGCGCCGCCCGGGCGCAGCCGCGCTGGACCTGGCCTATGTGGCCTGCGGCCGCCTGGACGGCTTCTTCGAGCGCGGCCTGCAGCCGTGGGACATGGCTGCCGGCATGCTGCTGATCACCGAATCAGGCGGCCTGGTCGGCAACTACGCCGGCGAGCCGCGCCAGATGGAACAGGGCGAAGTGCTGGCCGGCAACCCCAAGGCGTTCGCCCAGATGGTGCGCCTGCTGTCGCCGTTCTCGCTGGACAACGCCAAGCCCGCCGCCTGACACCGGCACCTGGCCTGACGGCCAGATCAGCCATACACCGACGCCCGCCGCACCCCGGCGGGCGTTTTGCATGGTGCGCCCCGCCTGCCACCGCGCCCTGCACTGCAGACCTTTCTCATTCCCCAGACGGCCATGATCCTCGTCAAGGTCGCCCCACCCTGCCCTCCCCAAAATAAAACCATGCGCCACGCCCCGTGCGCGCGGATCCAGCAGGAGAGCCAGCATGTTTCCCGAATACCGCGACCAGATCACCACCCTGAAGACGCAGGATGCCCGCTTCGCGCGCCTGTTCCACCGCCACAACGCGCTGGACCAGGAAATCCACAACATGGAGTCGGGGCTGGTGCCGGCCTCCACCTTCGAGATCGAGCGGCTGAAGAAAGAGAAGCTCCTGCTCAAGGACCAGCTGTACGCGATCCTGCGCAACACCGCTGCCTGACGGAGGACCGCAGATGACCGATCGCGACACCATCCAGCCCTCCCACGCCGCTACCCCGCCACGTGCCCGCGCCACGGCCAGGGGCGACGTGCTGCCCACCAACTCGGCGCTTTCAGCCCAGCGCAATGAAGTCGACAGCGCCGTCGACGCCGCGGTGCAGCTGGTGGCCAGCAGCATGCAGGACATCCTGGCCAGCCGCGCCGGCCACAGCGCCGACATGCTCGACGCCGTGCGCACGCTGCTTGACGGCCTGGCGCCCGACGAAGCAGCGCAGTTGCGCAGCCTGATCCTCGAAGGCGATCCCGCCGCGTGGCAGGCCGGCCGCAAGCGCCATCCGGACGACGAGCTGTCCGCGGGCTGGCGCGAAGGCGCGTACCCGTACCAGAACCTGATGTCGCGGCGCAATTACGAAAAGCAGAAGTACCGCCTGCAGGTGGAGCTGGCCCCTATGTTCAAGCACATCCTGCTGCCCGTCGACGGTTCCGAGCTTTCCCACAAGGCCGTGTCCGCCGCCATCCAGTTTGCCCGCACTGCCGCGGCGCGCCTGACGCCCTACATGTGCGTGGAGACCTACCCCTACATGGTGGGCAGCGACAGCACCCATGAGCGGCGCGAGGTATTCCAGCAACGCGTGGAGGCACTGGCGCGCCAGGAACTGGCCAAGATCGAGGCCGCGGCGGCAATGGCCGGCGTCCCCTGCGCGGGCCACGTCTCGGCCGCCAGCGCCCCGTATCACGGCATCATCAACGCCGCCCGGGACCTGGGTTGCGACGTCATCTTCATGGCCTCGCACGGCCGCAAGGGCATCAGCGGGCTGCTGCTGGGCAGCGAGACGCAGAAGGTGCTGACCCACAGCGACGTGCCGGTGCTGGTGTTCCGCTGACGGCACGCCGCCGACCCCGCCGCCGGGCCAGATCCGGCCCACGCGGCGCGGCAACCGCTGCCCCGTGCTGTACCATATCGCCCATATTCGAAAACGCCCCTTCGCGCCACGGCCCCAGGCCGCTGGATGACCGCCCGGACGCCCCGCGCGGCCGCCACCCGGCTTGCGCAAGGCGGCGATCCGAGCGGAGCGGGCAGCATCAGGCAGGCCCACCGCCAGACAGGCTAAATGGCAATGGGATTGCAGAAGAAAACCGACCCGGAACAGGCGCAGGCAGATTCGGCCGCGAGCCGCCACACGCCAATGATGCAGCAGCGCCTATCCCAAGCTGGTTAAGGCTTTCTTGCGCTACCTACGCCAAAACTTACGCCGTTGCGGTGGTCGACGCGACATGGCAAACGCCAGCGGAGCAAACATCCGCACGCTCTGCAACGCATAGACGAAAGCGGCACTCCGCTAGCCCAGAATAGTTGGAACGGTAAGCTTGGGAGGCGTTTTGGAAAACTTAGACCCAGGCTAGTAGTTTTGCTCCATGCCCTGTAATCGCCCATTTGCCTTGAGCCGATCCTTCAGGGCAAAGTCCACCAAAAGCTTGTACGGTAGTGGTCGACGGTTTTCATATTGTTATAGGGCCCCTCCCAAATAGGCCGCCCGTCTGTAGTGGTCTTGTGCGTATCACCCAAGGAATCAAAAACCCGCTTCGTGATTCTAGTCGGATAATCAATGTCTAAACCCTCAAAGCTATTGAGCTTCGCCGCATAGTTTGCCGCTGGCCCTACCCATACAAGATCACTGTCTACGCGCACACCGGTCTTTGCCGCGAGAACCTGCCCCTTGTCTATACCAACGGTATGCTGCAATAACCGATGCGCAGCACCCTTGGCATCTAAAAATGCAGGATTAATTATTTCACGGACACCACAAAATATTTGCATTCCGGTCCTAACAGCATTTCCAGCCTGATTATCTCCGGTGTAGATAGCCATGATCCTGTCGCCATCGTAGGCTTGGATTTCACCTTCGTTAGCACGCACGATACGGGCGCAAGTTCTAAGAAAGGCCTTGTAGTACTCGGCGGCCAGCGTGTCAGGTATTTCATCTACCATCTGCGTAGACCGATGTACATCGGCATAAAGAATAGTGACATCGAGCCGCTCACCGGAATTTCCGAATGTGAGATCCTCCGGCCCTGGTATCACCCTGGCGTTTGGAATTGCGCCCCAAGCGCTTGTGGCGAAGAGGTTCACATCACTAGAGATATCTTCTCTAAGAGTCATAATTGGCCTTCAGACTTTGACAAGTAGAATCACACTCACCGCCCATAGAATGGCAGTTACAAACGACCACTTCATCGAAATACGTACCCAGTGATGTTTGCTTAGCGCGATCTCAGCGTTCCTGTGAATCTGAGCCAGCCAATCATCAAGCAGTTCCTGATCAGAAATATCACGGAACCTTTCTTGGTAATCCGCTAGTCTCATTATTGCAATCCGACCAAAAAACAGTAGCGATGAAGAAGGGCCACCCGTCCTAGGGAAGACAACCGCACCTGCAGAACAGAAAGCTCCACAAGAGGAGCCGATAGTCCAAATCAGGAAAATATACGCCCACGCTGTACGCGCCGCGGCCTCTGATGTACTAAACACAGCGGCCAGCCCCCCAAGCATTGCGACTTGGAGCGTAATAACGACACCCACTTTGATCTCCGCAGCGGCAATCCAGGCCAAATTTCTTTCCAGAACCCATTGCGCGGCCGCGAACCTCTCATTGTAGTTATCCATGTGCAGTACCCTAATCCCGTTGCCCGGATGTTACATCGTCTGCTCACGCCAAGGATGCCTGGCACTGCGAGATCAAGTACAAGTAGGCACCTCGCCGCGCGTTGCCCTTCAAAGGCTTGGCCTAGCAAAGGCTGTCTCAAGGGGCTGTTGCCTTTCGAAATCGACGACTGTTGCTTTTGAGCGATGCGTTGACATAGCGTGCGACGATTGTCCGGCCGATGTCTCAAGTCGACCACCCATTGCTGTCGGCCGGCTTTCTGCAAAGCAGACTGTCGTGGAATTAGGCGGTCGGTCAGGTACTGACACTCAAAGGCATCAGGCCTCTGGTAGGCTATCGTCTCAGCAAAACCAATTAGAAAAGAAGCGCATGAAAGTGAGCATGCTGACGGACGGCCAAGCTACCCGTACCGTTGTCCGCCTCGTACGCGAGTGCATCCGATTTGATGTCGCAGTAGCCTGGGCAGGCTCCAACACTGCAGTGGACGCGATGCTGGCGGCGCATCCGAAGCTCAGGCGTGTTGTGATCGGCACCCACATGTACCAGACCGACCCGGCAGTGCTGCGGAGGTTCATGCCCCACAAGGGCGCTCGCTGTTTGCCACCAGACGGCAGGCTCTTTCACCCGAAGGTCTACCTTTTCGAGATGCCGAAGGGTTTCGCGACGATCGTGGGGAGCCACAACCTTACCGGGGGTGCTTTCGGCGGCAAGAACGTCGAGGTGAGCGTTTTGCTCGAAGGCGGCACCGAGGATGCGGTCTTCGCCGATTTGACCTCGTTCATCAAATCGAGCTGGGGCTCAGCGGAGGCCATCGACGACGACGCCTTCCTGTTCGCCTATGAAGCTCAGTACCGGATCAACAAGGCCAAGCGTAGTGCGCTGGACAGGTTCCACCGACTGAAGAAGCCCCGTGCCGGGGCGAAGATATCGCCTATGGACATTTCATGGTCGAGCTTCATCGCGGACGTGAAGAACGACGGTCACCACAACCTCGAAGGTCGGTTGGCAATCTTGGAGAAAGCGTCGGCGCTGTTTAAAGAACATGGATCATTTGAGGCCATGTCGCAGTACGAACGCAAGGCTATTGCTGGCACCTACGGGGGCAAGGAACCTCAACTCGATGACTTGAAGTGGCCCTGGTTTGGAACGATGTTCGGTCAGGGCGACTTCAAGAACCTTGTCAATGAGTCGCCGGGGCTTCTGTCCAAGGCTCTGCAAAACATCCCCCTGGACGGCAATGTCTCAGAGGCACAGTTCGACGCCTTCGTGCGCCACTTTGACCTTGCCTTCGAGGGAAAGGCACACAAGGGCGGCGTCGCAACGGCAAGCCGCCTGCTCGCGATGAAACGGCCCGACATTTTCGTCGGCCTGAACAACGCTAACCGAGTGGGCATCAGCGAAGCGTTCGGGACGGCTCCGACGACCTTGAACCTCGGCAACTACTGGGAGCGTGTCATTGTCCCTATGCAGAACAGTCCTTGGTGGCTACATCCAAGGCCAAGAGAGGCATTGGCCGGGCGTATTTGGGACAACCGTGCCGCACTTATGGACAGCATTTACTACGATCCGAGCACGAAGAAGACGGCCACCGGCTGATTGGCCGAGCAGTGACATTGCGTGGTGACGATCTCAGCAGCTTGGCGGATCGGGCGCCAGCCGGATGTTTGACCCGGGGTGATCTGCAGGCGGCGCAATGCCCCTTCCTCGCCCGCCAGTAGGTATCAGCGTTGCGTTCGCGATATCGACGGACGAGTCACCACGAAATCGGTGCCCATCTGCGCGGGCAGCCCATCGCGCGGCGCAGGGCGCAGCTGCAGCAACTGCTGGCCAGCACCACCACCGGCATCCTTTACGTGTCAGCGGTTGACGATGGCGCCTGGCTCTATCAGCAGGCGCTGGCGCTGCAGTTGGAGGGCGTCGTGGCCAAGCGCGCCGGCAGCGCGTACACGGCCGGGCGCTCGTCTGACTGGCTCACGATCACGCGGCCCCGGCGCGGTGCCGCCCGGGCGATTCCGCCGCGGGGGATAGGCTCCCCGTGATACTGTATATTTGTACAGTGATTGGACAGATCGGACCGCCCCATGGCCACCACCATTTTTCTCGAAGCCCATTACTTCGGCGAGGAACGCGAGGAATTGCGCCTGCCGTGTAACGCGGTGGCGGCCACGGCCGGCGGCCTAGTCGTCGCCGGCGTCGAGGCGCGCCACCTGCAGGCGTTGAAATGGCGGCCGGATTATCTGTCCTACTGGGCCGAGGGTCAGCTGCTGCGCTTGGCGGTGGGGCCGTGGACGGCGCTCGACGCCACCACGGTGCGCTTTACGCTGCGGTGAGGGAGGAGGGCCATGGCCGCGAAGGAGGTGCCGCTGGACCTGCCAGCGCTGACCGAGGAGGAGCTGCGCGACATCGGGCTGCGCCAGCGCCATCCGGATGTGCGGGACCTGCTGTGGGAGATCGCGCGACTGCGCCAGACGGTGCAGCGGGCGCACTACATAGCCGAGCTGCTTTACGGCCAGGGCGGCGTGATGGCCGACAGCTGGATGCAGCAGCTCGCGGCGGAGCCGTGCATCATCGAGGCACTGGAGGCCGACTATGGCAGCGGCACGCCAGGATCGCGCGGGTGGCGAGGGGATGTGCGCCCCCCCGAGCATGAGGTGCGCCTGGCCACCATGCAGGCACAGGCCCGGGGGCGCATCGCGAAGCGACGCGCCCGAGCCCGGGAACGATAGACGCAGGCCCTACCCTGGCCACGCCTGCACCGTCTTGCGGTGGCGCGCCGCGCAATCCCCCAGCGCGCCCAGCACCGTGGAGGATACCCATTCCTGCCAGGCATCGTAGTCGGCCGCCACCGGCACATCAGGCACCACACAGGGCGCAGCCAGCGCGCTATCGAGCGGCGGCGGCTTGCTTGGCTGCATCGACGGCTTCGGCGAGCTTGCGCACGCGGAAATCATCAGGGCGGCAGCCCACAGGCAAAGGCTTCGCATTTTTCAGATCCTTCCGGATGGCGTCGAGCTTGGCGCCGAGGTCCGATTTGATGGTCAGGTAGTCGTCCGCGCTCTGCCGGACCCGGGCGCCGGCTTCACGAAGATCGCTGAGCGCTGAGTTGGCGCTGGCCAGATCGGCCTGGGCGCGCGCAGCGGTGAGCTCGGCAATCTCGGCATCCTTGCGCCAGCCGTTGGTCGTCCAGCCGGCCGCGAACACCGCGGCCGCCAGCAACAAGGCACCAAGGGCGCGGGTAAAGTTAGGCGTCATCGCATCACCTCCTCGTACTTGTTCATGCGCGCCTCGACGCGTCCCGGATAGCGGCTGTTGATCTGGCAGAACGACTCTCCGTAGCCGACGACGCGCCGCTGCGACTGCGGGCACTGCCGCTCCAGGTTCCCGAACCAGGTGCGCGCGTCGCAGCCGGCGACCAGCGAGCAGCTGCGCACGCGCTTGGCCACCGAGCCGGCGCCGCCGTTGTACATGGCGGCCGCGCAGGCCTTCACCTGGCGATTGCCACGCATGAGCGGCTGGCACTGCCGGTCGTGCATCCGCAGCTTCACCACCACTGCGCGCAACTGGTAATCGGGACGGTCACAGTCCGCCCAGGACCAGCCCGCCAGCCGCCGGTCAAGCGCCCGCGTTTCCGCCAGCGCATCGAAGCGCACCGAGCCGTCTGCCGCATAGGCCAGCGTGAACTGCCCTAGCCCGCAGCCGTGCTCGCGCGCCGTGTGCAGTGTCGCCCCAACCCGCCACAGGCTCTCCTGCTCGATTAACGCCGGCACCCAGGCGCGCGGCGCCACCTCCGGCCAGGTCGTGGCGAGCTCGGCGCGCAGCTGCGGCAGGTAGCGCGACGCGTCGCCGGGGAGCGGCACCTGCGCGGCCGCTGGCACGGCCAGGCAGAGCAGCACCGCGGCGGGTAGCAGCAACTCACCCCAACTTGCCCACAGCGCCGCCAGGCGCGCCATCACCGCACCGCGTAGACGATCCATAGCACCACCCCCATACGCATCAAGACGCCAGCCGCCAGTACTGCCGCGACGATGGCAGCCCCCAGTGACGAACTGGCAGCCGCACTGAGGGCAATGTCCTGAAAGTCCAGCCGCGGGCAGAGCGCTACCCGCATCACCGTGATGGACATCTCCACCCAGTACAGGACGGCCAGCGCGGGCAGCACCGCCGCGACCTCCGGGATGCCGCTCGCCAGAGCCAGCGGTTGGAACAGCGCGAAGGCCGCTGCAGTGGCCAGCACCGACCAGAACAGGCGCCAGCCCAGGCGCCGCATGATTCGTTTCATCGATTACCCCTTCAGTTTGGAAAGAAAGTGTTCCCACAGCGCCCATGCCACGCCCGCCAGAGCGGCCCAAGTGCTGGTTTTGACGAGATGCGAGATCAACTCCTGACGCAGCTTGCGGCGATCGGCCATCTGATCCATGACTTCCTCGTGGTATCGCCGATGCCCCTCGGCATCCCCCTCCGGAAAACCGGCGCGCAGTCGCCGCACCTCCTCCGTCAAGTCCGCGACCGCCTTGAGCACCGCCTGGCTTGTCGACTCCTCCATGCTCCTCCCCGGCACAAATGAAAAAGCCCGCACGCGGCGGGCAAGAAAATGCCACCCCGCAGGGTGGCCCGTATTGGCGTGGCGGCGGGCTAGGCCGTCAGCAGGCGATAGGCCTCCTCCTGTGTGAGGTCCAGGTCGTAGTTGCTGGCCAGCATGCCGGCAAACAGCAGCGCCGGCAGCGGACCCGTCACCGCCAACTGGGCGCGGTAGGCCTCGAGCTCGAAGCGCAGGCGCCAGCGGCGGCTGACCTGGTATAGCAGGCCATTGAGGCCCCAGCAGCGCCAGAACTGGCGCACGTGGGTGAGCTCATGTGCGAGGAGCGCCGCGCTGGTACCGGGCCGCACCAGCACCACCGGGCCGACGGCGTAGCCATCGAAGCGGGCCGGGATCAGGCGCGTCGTGGTGAGGATCAGCGCTAGCGGATGCGTGCCGAGCTTCATGCCCACACCCGATACGGTGTCGTCGGTGCCGGGTCAAGGATCCAGGCGCCGACGTGCGCGAGCTCGGCCTCGGTGAGCGGCCGCACCAGGCGCAGGTTGGTGTGCCAGCCCGGCACCGGCGTGGGCGGCGTGATCACCTTGCCGTCGGCATCCCACTCGCCGCCCAGCGAGATCTCGCCCGGCGACGTAATGCTGACGCCCTCGGCCGCCACGCGAAGTGGCTGCCCGTCGTCGCCCTGCATCTCGACGGTGAGGCCTGCCGCCAGCAACGCGGCGCGTACGGTGTCGCGGTCGGGGCCGCGCAGGTAGTAGTCGAAGAACATGGTCACCTCACGTGGTCAGTGCTTGCTGCTCAGCCGTGGTCAGCCGGCGCGGGATGTAACGGGCAGCGCGCAAGCGCTCGCACAGCGCCGTCGGCGACCCCGCAATCGTCTGTCCGAACAACAGTTGACTCACCACCGGGATCGCGGCGGAACCAGTGACCGGGGCGCCGCCGTTGACGCACAGGCTGAAACCCGTGGCGTCATAGGTGACGACCGCCTTGCAGATGGCACCCGCCGACACGGCCGGCCCGTTCAGCGTCAGCACCGTCGAGCCGCCCACATTGATGCCCGCCTTCATCGAGCCACTGCTGGAAAACAGGGCGATGCGGTTGTTCAGCGTGCCGTCGTTGAACGACAACGGTGCACGCGCCGCCGTATCCTGCGGGATCGTCCACTCGGCATACAGCGCGCCGGCGCTCGGGTTGAACGCGATCTTGCTCAGATCGGTGATGATCGCGCTGTCGGAGGCCCGCGTCACCTGCGCCGAGGCGGTCAGGATCGGCGACGTTGCAAAGGAGCCAAGCTCAAGCTGCGGTGCACCGATGCGGAATGTTGCGTCAATCGTCTGCCCGGACGCGATGGGCACTTGGAAACTGACCGCAGCGGACATGGTGAGCGCGTCGATCACCTTGGAAACGCTATACCGCTGCGATGCCAAGGGGGCGCCGGTGATCGTGCCGAGGTTGATGCCGTTATACAGGGGGCCGCCGGATGAACGGGTTTCCACAAGGCGGAGACCTTCACCGACTCCGTAAGTGCCACCCGACAGCGACCCGGCCACCAACCGGATGAATCCGGATAGGGTGTAAGCCTGGCCGGTGGTCAATGCCCCCGGCGTCTCGATGCTGATGGGCAGGTAGGTTTGCGCGGACGCAGCGCCACTAAGCCGCAAGTCGATATAGGGAATGCCGTTCTCGCTGCCGGTTCCGACGAAAGACCAGCTGACGCCATTGGAACTCGTCCACGGAATGCTCCAGAACGTCGGTGAGACGCCAGGGCCAGCGCCCGCCATCGAGTTATTGCGGATGATGTTGGTCCGCGGCTCCTCCAGCAGCAGCCCCAGTGCTGCCAGCGAGTTCGGGTCATAGCTCAAGCGCGGCACGTTGGCCGACTCCTGCACCAGCACACCGCCACTGCTGTAACGCCAGGCAGCAGACGCCCGCGTGAACGTGACGATGTCGCTGAAATTCTTGCTTGTCAGCATCGTTATCCCTTACGTTGAAACACACCGATGGCGCCATACGGCCAGCTCGGGTCATCGACCCACGCCTGGTGCGCATCGACGATCAGATTGAGATCGAGGGTCAGCTCATTGACGGAGACGAAATCGAGTTTGAGCGTGCCCTTGCTGAGATCGTCTGCGTCATAGGCGCTGCCCCCACCGCGGCCCATCAAACCGAGTCCCAGCCCTAGCACAGCGCCACCAGGTCGGCCGCCGTGGTACCGGTCGTCATCACGCGCACGGCGCGCACCGGCAACATCTCGCCGGGGTAGCAGTTGCGAAACAGCACCGTCGAGCCGTCCGTGCGCACCGCCACCACATCGCCGCCAGTACCGACGCGAATGGCGCGGGACACCGTCGGGAAATCGCTGGCCGACGTGTCGCCCTTGGTAATCGCGAAGTACTCGGACGAGGGCGAGTTCAGACCGGGGACATGAAACTTGAACTTGTCTTCTGCAGGCATGCAGACCTCCAAACAAAAAAAAGCCACCCGCAGGTGGCACGATGGAACAGAAGCCCGGGCGGGCCCTAGAGCTTGATGAGGTTGACGTCCCAGTAGCCGGCAGACTGGAAGAGGCAGGTGCTGTGGTCGGTCCCGGTCGTCTCTGGCGTTCGCCAGTTACCGGTAGAGGAGTTGTAGGAGAACACGACCTCACGCAACACCCCCCAGTCGCCGTCCAGCAACTGCCCCTTGATGTCATTCCGGAAGCCCGGGTCCGAGGCAAAGTTCAGAACGCTGCCAGACCCGGCAGTGTTGAGCGAGGACTGGATTGCAGTGATGGCCACATTCCCGAAGTAGGGATCGACCGCCTCCGCCAGGCCACCGTCCGCGGTTAGCCAGCTGTAGTAGGTCGTCGAACCGGTCGTCTGCTTGACCGGCACCAGACCCCACCAGGGACGCGTCTTGCCGAGGAGTTGCGCCAGCGTAATCGGCCCACCGCTGAGTCGGCTAATGCCGAGCAAGCGCTTCACGTCATCGTGGTTGATAAACATGCCCCCGGCGGCGCGCAGCTCGGTGGCCACGTTCGCCAGAGAAATGGGCGCGGAAGCGGGCGTTGTCATGCGCCCCTCCGTTCAAGTTCCTCGATGCGCGCGCACAGCTCCTTGACCGCCTCGATCAGCACCGGCCCCAGCGCGCCGTAGTCGACCGACAGCATCCCGTCGGAGCCCTCACGCACGGCTTCCGGCAGCACCTCCCTCAGTTCCTGCGCGAGCACACCGACGAAGCGGGGGCTGTCCGCGATGTCGCTACGGACGTAGGACACGCCGCGCATGCGCTTCACTTTGGCGACCGCTGCCGGGATCGTCTGGACGTCATCCTTGAGTCGCGCGTCCGACGCCCAGACCACGTTCACGGTGGCGGAGAGAGTGCCGACGCAGCGCAGATCGCCCTGGAAAATGTACTTGTAGAGCGAATCGTCCGCCGCGCCGCCAAACAGGTGGCGGCCCGAGCTGTTGACCAGGTGCTCGGCCACATAGGTGCTGAAGTCCCGCGCCGTCGCCGTATTGCGCACCAGCGAATAGGCACCGCTCTCGACCTGGTTCTGGAACACGCCGGCGGCGCCGCTCTGGTCGCTCTCCACGTAGCGCGTGTAGGGCACCGTGTGGGTGAGCGTCGCGGTCTTTCCGGCGAGCGTGTCCGTCGTCACCGAGGTCGCCGTCACCGAGGTCGCCGTCAGTGCGGTCACCGTCAGCGCCGGCAGCGACTGCACCCACGCGACGCCGTTGGCCGCGCCGTTCACCGCCAGGACCTTGTTGGCATTGCCGGCCAGTGCCGGCGCCCCGGCCGCGGCCTGCGCTGCCGAGGCATAGGTCTGCGCCTGGGTGGCCGAGGTGGCGGCATCGGTCTTGTACTGCAGCACCGTCGCCGCGGTGGCCTTGATCCACTGCGCCACTTTCATCAGCTGCTGCAGCGCGATCATGAAGCGGGTGCGGTGGCCACCGTTGGCGAGGCCCGTGGTGGCGTTATCGGTGTCGTCGATGGTGATGTTGTCGCCGCCGACGTCCGTGGTAAAGGTGACGCTGGTCATGTCAGTTCCTCGATTTCAAACGGGTTGCTGTAATTGCCAACGAAGGCACGCGTGATCGGGTTGAGCTGGCGCAGTCGCCCGAGGTACGACTGGCGCAGCAGGTTGATGGCATCGTCCTTGTCCCAGATCAGCAGCACCTCGCGGTCGACGCCGGCCTGGCGCTGGAGTTCGAACACCCCGCCAAGCGCCTCATCGCGCGATAGGAAGCTGAGCTCGAAACGCGTCACGCGCCGCCCGCTCTTGCGGTCAAAGTACGGCGTGCCGGACAGCGCGCGCTGCACCGTGGTGTCGGTCTCCCAGCCCAGCGAGGCGCCCCACTTGGCGTTGTATTGCGGCTGCCAGGCGCGCCCGACGAACACGCGCCCGAACTCGACATAACCGTCCGGGTTGGCCTCGTCGTCGACCTCCACCTTGATGTAGCGCCCCGCCGTCGGTTTGGGCAGCACCACCAGCAGCAGCGACGGATACTCGCGCCGCGCCTCTTCGGTGATTGAGCCGGTCCAGAAGTTGTCATCCTCCCATTCGAGTGCGGAGGGCGGAAACAGCGTTGGCCACGCCAGCTGCCAGTCCGGGTCCCACAGCAGATAGGAGGCCGCGACGAAATCCATCTGCAACGAGGCCGAGCCGTCGGGTGGCACCAGCACCGCGTTGTCGTAGACCGGGCTCGCGAAGCTGGGATCGTTAGCCATCTTCAGGCGCCACTTGGCGGCCGTCGACAGGTTGTGTCGCACCACTGCGATCACCGACACCAGCCGGCTTTGCCCGAGATCCAGCACGAACTGGGTATCGGCCTTGGCTGCGGTGGTGCTGCGCGCCACGCGCGACAGCCGCCGGTCCATCAGATTGTTGAGCGCCACCTGCCAACTGCCACCCGACAGGGCGCCGCCGTCGGCGACGTTTGGATGCGCCAGGAGTACGTTTGCCATTTAGCCCCACAAGGTCAGTTTGGCCGTGCCGCGATCGACGCCGGTGTCCAGGCCGATCACCCGCAGCAGACGGCCGCTCAAGCCGTAGCGACTGGTTTGCACCGTCACGACGCTGTCCAGGTCGATCGCGCCGAGCTCGGCGAGCGGGATCTCGACATCGACCAGCACGCGCCGCACGCTGTACAGGTCGGCGCGCCGGCTGGCCTCGGCGGCTGCGTCGGCCTCCGCCACCAGCGCGGTATCGAAGATCACCGCCTCGGACGACGGCCAGGCCGTCTGTACCGTGGTGCGCTCGCTGGCGGTCTGACGAAGATCCAGCGCGAGGAACGCCCGCCGCGCCGCACTGACCGATCCCGCCGGCTGCGCCTGCACGGTGTAGTTGCGGGCGAAGCGCACCACCGCGCGCCAGCTCGGCACACCGGCCGAGCGCACCGTGAGCGCCATCTCGGCGTCGGCATAGATCGTGGTCGGCGTGCCGCTGGGCGCGGTCAGGCGCCCCATGCGCAGCCGGTTGAGGCGGTCGAAGCCGTACCAGGCGCCGATCGCGTTGGCCAGCGTATCCATCACCGCCTGGGCGCTCGCCTCGCCATCGACCCAGACCCCCACCGGCGCGGCGTTGGCGGCGTTGAGCGCGGTTACGTCGGCCGCGACAATGTCGCCGGACGGGATCCCCGCGTCGAGCGCCACCGCCTGCAGCAGTGCCCCCGCCCGGGTCTCGGTGGTGGCCACGTCGACGGTCACCTGCCCCGCCGGCGACGAGCCCAGCCGGCACAGGCCGCCCCAGCAGCGCACCGTGCTGGCCGCGGGCGCGGTGGCCAGGAGATCCGCCGAGCTCGCATAGTCGGCGCCGCGCGTGAGCGCCACGCCGTTGTCATAGACCGTGCCGACCGTACAGCCCTGGTCGGAGACCTGGTAGACCAGCTTGCTGCTGTTGACCAGCTTGGCCGGCAGGTTCAGTACGCTGCCGTAGACGCGCGGCTTGTACTGATCCTTCAGGTCGTCCTTGGTGCCCTCCAGGCCATCGGGCAGCACGTTGTTGCCGGCGTACTTGGCGCGCGACAGCGGCCTGCCCAGTGCCGCCAGGCGATCGCGCACCACCAGGCTGATCTCGCTGCCGGCGCTGCGCACGTCGTCGAGCAGCCCCGACAGCACCACCGGCCAGCCCGACACCGCCGTGCCGAGCGCGCCGGACTTGACCACGAAGGGGCGGCCGTCAAAGGCATAGTCGGTCAGCAACGCATCAAGCTGGCCGTCCGGGTTGGACAGCAGGATCTCGCCCACCGAGGCGCGCGAGGCGCCGTAGGTGGTGGCCTGGTCGAACAGCACGCGCGACAGCCGCGGCGGCTCGACCAGGCGCGGGTCGAAAAACGCATTGGCCGGCGTGTCGGTCGGGCGCGTGGTGAAGCCTGCGTCGGAATACCGCAGGGTCTCCACCAGCCCGGTCGACAGCCGCCATGCGCTCACTTCAATGGCAATGGTCATGGTCATGGTTACTTGTTGAGTAAGTCCTGTTGCAGCCGCACCTGCTTGGCTTGCACCGCCATGGCCTCCTCATGACGCGCCGCGGCCTGGGCCTCCTTGATCGCCTCGACCTGGCCGACGGACTCGCGCAGCGTCGCCAGCTCGTTGCGCAGCGCCTTGACCTCGGCCACCAGCGCGGCGTTGGCCCCCTGCCCGTATTGCGACCAGTTCGGCGACTGCGCGTACTGCGCGCTTTCCGCCCGGGTCAGCACCCGCTCGCCCTTGTGCAGCTCGGCCAGGTAGCCGTCGAACGGCACATAGGCCAGGCCGCCGGCGTGCGAGCCGTCGGGGCGGAAGCCCTGCACCGCGGCGTAGTCGGCGGCGTACTGCCCGCCGCTGGCGTAGAAGCCGCGCGAGGCCTCCAGGAAGGCCTGCGCGATCTGCGTCCACTTGGCCTGTGCCTCGGCATCCCCGCCCTGCGCCGCGGCCGAGGTTGCCTCGTAGCGGCGCCGCGCCTCGGCATACTGCTGCTCCGGCGTGAGCGTGGACAGGTTGCTCAAGCCCAGCGACTGCTGGAACTCCTGCGCCTGTTTACCGAAGGCCTCCATGGCTTGCCCGGCCTGTCCCAGGACATCGGTCATCTGCGCGAAGGCGGGCGCGATCTCCAGCAGGTTGGCGTACAGCTTGCGCCCGCTGTCGCTGCTCAGGTCGATGCCTTCCATCATGGCGCGGAAGGCCTCCTTGCTTTGCGGCATGGCCACGTTCAGCGCGGCGAACTGCTTGGCCAGCTGGTCCTGCGCGAGCGCCTGCTGCTCCTCAGCGCTGTAGAACGTCTGGTAATACGTGGTCAACCCGTTGACCAGCGCGTCCATGCCGCCGGCCGCCTTGGCCAGCGCCATGGCCGCGGCGGCGGACAGTTGCGCAAAGCCCTTGAACGGCATGTCCTGTACGGCATCGCTGAAGCTCTTCAGGGCGTCCAGCGTGCCCAGCACGGACTGCACATCGGTGGCGCTGAGCTTGCTGGCGTCAATGCCTGACAAGAACTCGGCAAACGGCGCCTCCAGGTTCGCCTGCTGCAGCCCCTGGATGATCGAGCGCTGCAGCTGCAGCTCGAAGGCCGCCATGACCTTGTCCGGGTCCTTCTCGCCCTTCAGGTCCTCACGCCCCGGATACCAGCCGTCGCCTAAGCCTGCCGCGACGAAGGAATTGCCCTTCTTCGGGCTGACTTCATAGCTGGCCTTGAACTGCCCCAGGCCAGCCATCGACCCACCGAACTGCGTCGCCAGCGCCTCCATCGACGCATAGGTCGAGCCGATGGCAGCCGTGACCTGCTCGGCCGCGCGATCGCCCCCGGACGGGCCGGCAAACTTCTGCGCCCGGCCGTTGGCGTCGACCGCGTAAGAGGCGCCATAGCGCGTTTCGCCGCCGCCACCGATCAGCGACCCCAACGCCGCGCCAGCAACCGCGCCGATGATCGTGCCGACGACCGGCAGCGCCGAGCCGATCGACGCGCCGAGTGCCGAAGCGGCCGCGGCACTGGATCCGGCCACCGCCAGCCCGCCGATGGCGCCCAGGCTGCCGCCCATGGCCGAGTAGCCTTTGTTGTTGAACAGCGCCCCGCCCAGCAAGCCCCCGGCGATACCGGCGCCGGCGCCCCACAGGCCGCTCGCGCCATTGAGCCAGGACAGGTTCGAGGCCGCCGACCCGGCCGTTGCCGACAGGCCCGCCGAACCCCCGGACAGCGACATGGCCGAGCCGGTCCCGTACAGCGACAGGCCGGCGTTGGCGCCGTAGCCCACGCCGGACACCCCCGAGCCAAGGATCGAGGCACCGGTGCCGGCACCGAACACGCCAGACGCCAGGTAACCACTGCCACCGAAGGCCGCGCCGCTCACGCCGGCCGGTGCGCCGCCGAACAGGCCGGTTGCCCAGTTGTAGGCGTCCCGGCCATACCCCAGCCAATCCGTGCTCCCGCCGTTGCCCGAGGCGGCATTGGCGGCATTGCTGCCGAACCCCAGCGCGGTCATGGCGGTGGTCTGCACATACTGGAACGGGATGCGCAGGAGGGTGGCCTTGAACATATTTTTCAGGCCGTCCAGGAAGGCCTTGCCATAGCTCGCGCCATTCTCGAAGGCCCGGAAGAACGAGTCGGTGAGCGACTGGTTGATCTGGTCGGCGACTTTGCTCCATTCCTTGGCGGTCTCTTCCGCTTCGTCAGCCCGCGACTGCTTACGCGCATTGGCGAGCTTCTGGTCGGCCAGCACGTTGAGCAGATCGGCCTGCTCGCGCAGCGCCGCGGCCTGCGCCTCATACCCAGGCATCAGGTCATATATGGCCGCCTTGGAACGCTTGGCCGCCGCCTGCTCGGCCAGCCGCGCCGACTCGAGTTCGACCAGCTGCTGCTTGTTCAGGCCGATCGCCTGGCCTTCCAGGAGCGCCGTCTCGATGTTGGTCCGCAGCGCGTCGGTGCCCTTCTCGATCGCGTCCCACTCCTTGTCGCGGGCCTCGAGGTACTCCTTGCGCGACTTGGCCGCCTTCTCGCCGGCGATCACCTCATGGTAGAGCGCGGTGATCTGCGCCTTGCTCTGCTTGAGCGACGCATCCTTGCCGATACGCAGATCCTCCAGGAACTTGGCGTAGGCCTTTTCCCCGTCGGTCAGCTCCTTGGTCGACGCGGTGACCGCGTCCTGCACCGCGATCTGCTCATGCAGCGACTTGATCAGCTTGTCGGCCTCGCTTTCCTTGGCCTCCCCGGACTTGCTTTGCACCGGCGCCTTGCGCTTGGCACCACCAGCCCCATCATCCTCGCCGCCACCACCGGCCTTTAGATTGGCCAGCCGCTTCTCCAGCTCCTGCGAAAACAGCTTGCGGTTGAGGATCTCGTCGACATCCGCGAGAAAGGCGTCCCCGACATTGGCGGCGGCCTTGAATTCCCCTTGTGCGAGCAGCACGGCCTGCGCGGCCGCGGCCCCAATGCCCTTGCCGATCAGCTCGAAGGTGCGATAGACGCCCTGGCCCGCGTCGACAATGAAGCCCAGCACGCGCGCGCTATCCATCGCCCACTCGCGCAGCGTGCCGTCCTTGCTCAGCCGCTGCGCCGACTGGTTGAGCGAGTCGGTGTCCGTCGCCGCCTCGATCATGGCCTCCATGAAGGCGTTCATGGCCGGCAGCGCCGCGGCGTTGATCTGGTTGAAGGTGCCGCGGGCCACCATCGCCATGCGGTCGAGGTTGTCGTTGAAGTCACCGGCGGCCTTGGTCGCCGCCTCCGGCACGATCACGCCGAAGCGCACCGCCTCCTCGGTCGCCTTCTTGATGCCGTCGGCGCCGCTGCTGAGCCAGGCATTGAGGTTGGCGCCCGACTTGCCAAACAGATCCACGGCCAGCGCGGTCTTGCCGGCGCCATCCTCCATGTCGGAAAACTTCTCCATCACGTCGGCCATCACCGCGTCAACGTCACGCAGTTGCCCGCCTGCGTCGACCACCGACACGCCGATTGCGCGGAACAGCGCCGCCTGGTCCTTGCCGCCGCCAGCCGCCTCAGCCATGTTGACCGAGAGCTTCTTGACGGCGCCGCCCACCTCATCGAGGCCGAGCCCGTAGAAATGCGCCTGGTAGGCGTACTTCTGCAGCGTGGTAGCGTTGACCGCCAGTCGCTCGGAGAGCTCGTCGACGGCATCCAGGCCATCGATCGAGGACTTGACCGACATCAGCACGGCCGACACGCCCGCGAAGGCGGCTACCGCCGCCGCGACCTTGGTGACGGTTTCCTGCGCAAAGTCCCCGATCATGCCCTTGGCTTCGCCGGCAACCTCGCCGATGTTCTTGCCGAAGCCCTGCGTATCGGCCTGTGCCTTGCTCAGGCCTCGGGTGTAGTCGCTCAGGTCCAACCCGAGCTTGATGAGCAGATCGCCCAGTTTCATGCCTGTACCCTCAGTTGCCCTGTTGGCTGCGCCGCTCTCGCTGCGCCGCAAACTCCTCAAGCGCCGCCGCCTCCATCACACGCAGGTCGTTGAAGAGCGCGGCGCGGCGCTTGCGCTTGACGCCATACAGCCGCAGCGGCGTCTCGATCGCGGGATAGTTCAGGCCCGTGCGCACGCATCCGGCGATGCCGGCAACCTGATGCCACTGGGTCTGCACCGTCAGGAACAGCTGCAGCGATTCCCAGTTGTCGGCATGCACCGGGCAGTCCTCGGCGCTGCCGCGCGCGCGGACCTCGTCGACACAATCGCTCGCCACGCCGAAGGCCTCCAGCATCTCGGCCATGTCGGCGTCGACCTCGAAGTCATCGGTCCGGTAGCCGGCCCAATGGCGAGCGATCGCAATCAGTTTTTTTCTCGCGCCCCGTTGCCGTAGGAATTGGTCCAGAACACCAGCTGCGTCGCGGTCAGCGCCTGCGGGATCACCAGCAGCAGCTCGCGATGGGCTTCATTGAACTCGACCACGGTCTTACCGTCGTCGCCGACCATGTCGCGCCAGCCGACCAGCACCTGACGCATCGCGCTCGCTTGCGCGCGCCACTTTTCCGCGGGCGGCAGCTCGGCGGCCTCCTTCTCGACCGAGGCCTTCAGCTCCTCGAGCTCGGGCAGCTGCAGGCGCTTGAATTCGGCGGTGAAGGACGAGCGCTCGATCTTGCCGTTTTCGCCGCGCAGCTCGACCTGGACGACGTCGCGGAAGGTGGGGTTGATTGCCAGTTTGAAAGCCATGGGGGTTCTCCAGAAATGTTTGCGGCCCGCGCGTGGCGGGCCGTGTGGCGTGGTGGGTACGGGTTACAGGAAGGTCAGCAGCAGCTCGTCGTTGCCGGCGTTGGGCACCAGCGACAGCGCCGTCTGCAGGAACACGCTGCCCTCGGAGTCCTGATACTGCGGATTGCTCAGCTGCACCTTGGGCGCGTCGAACTTGACCTTGTTGCCGGCGGTGGTGCCGTGCGTGAGCGACAGCGTGCCGGTGGTGGCCGCGCGGATGATGCCAGGGAAGTCCTTGATGGCGATCGTCGGCAGCTCCAGCGTCGCGCTGCCGGTGGTGGCGCGATCGGTCAGCTCGACCGTCTCCAGGCCGATCAGGTTGCGATAGCTGATCGTGTTGCCCAGGTCGATCGACAAGGCCTCGCAGGCTCCGGTGAAGCCGTGCAGGCTCCAGGCGGTGGTGTTGGTGTTGTTCACCACCTGCGGCACTTTGAAGCCGCTGAAGTCCGGCGAGGCAGGCAGCGTCGCGTCGGTCACCGGCGAATAGATGCCGGTAAAGGCGAACTGCGCTACCGGGATCTGCTTGGCGTTGAGCGAAAACACCACGGTGCCGCGCGCGCCGGTCAGCTTGTGCAGCAGGCCGTCCAGGTAGTAGTAGATCGTGGCCGACTCATAGGTGCCGCTCGCCGGCGCGTACTTCACGTCGGTCGACGCCGTGACGGTCTCGCTCATGCCGCAGGCGCGCAGCAGCGTGCCGAACTTCGGCGCGGTCCCGGCCGTGCCGCTGGCCGCCAGCTCCACCTCGAAATTGACGGTCGAGTAGATCGCCGCCGGCAGTTGCTCGTCGCCGCCCAGGTAGGGGCGCACCACGTCGCGCGGCACGAAGTCGCCGGTCACCGGCTGCACGCTCTGGTTGCGCACCAGGATCGCGTTGGCGGCGGCCGTCGGCGTCGGGTCGACGTTGTAGGTAGTTTCCAGCTTGGCCAGAATCAAGGCCTTGCGCATGATTTTCATCGCTTACTCCTGAGATGGGGCGGGCGCGGCCGGCGCCGGATCTTGGTGGTCCGGACCTTCGACGCGCGTGCGCTTGCCGGTGGCCGGGTCGAAAACGTAGCTGCCGCCCAGCCCGGAGTACTCGTCCGAGACGATGGCGGCCGCCGAGTCCAGCGGCGCTGTCGCGCCGTCAGCCGCTTCCGGCTGACTCGAAGGGGTTCGTTTCATGGTTTCCTTAGGCACTCAGGCTGCCGCGCTGGGTGCGATAGAAGAGGTCGTAATGCACGGTGCGCGCCGAGCGCATGCCGCCGGTGTGCTCATAGGCCGGCGCATCGGTCGACAGCTCGCTGACATCGATGAGCTGCCCCGCGGTGAAGCCCATCACCAGCGGATGCACGATCGCCAGTGCCGCCTCGGACAGCGGGTCGGGGTTGGTGTCGCGCACCACCAGCGTGAGCAGCAGCTCGCTGTGGCGATCGACCGCGCCGGTGGTTTCCTGACCTGGCGCATCGGCACCGTGATGCAGCACCAGCACGTACTTGGTGGCGCGCATCTCCAACGCCTCGAAGATCGAGCGGGAGAACTGCATCCCTAGCGCCTGCAGCGCCGGCGTCGCCTCCAGGGTCGCGCGCAGCTGCTCCGCGTAGGACTCGCGCAGGGTGGTGGTCATGGCAGCTCCTTATGCAGCTCAACCGCGACGAAGGCGCCATCATCGATCGGCATCGGTTCGCCAAAGGGGCGATAAGTGCCGGACGAGGCGCCGGTGGTCACCACGACCTGGTGCGATCGCGACAGGACGCCGAACACATCGGCGCGACCGGTCAGCGTCCAGGAGCTGGCCCGCACGGTGCCGTCGAGCACGTCCTTGAAGCCCTGATCGAGCAGCGCCTTGGCCGACAGGCCGAGGCTCGCCACGGTCACCAGGTCGCCGAAGTCCTCGACGAAGATGTCGAGATCCTCGCCCGGCAGCATCAGCTCTGCGGCTCGCCGGCCTTACCAGCGCCCGAGTCGGTTTCGCCAGGCTTGTCCGCGCCCTTCTTACGGCCCAGGATCTCGACCGCGCCCAGCCTTTCCAGGTGCTCGGCCTCGTCCTTGTCGAGGTCGAACTCCTCGCCGGCCTGGCGTACCTTGTTGCCGGTGTCGACCGGCCAATTCGCTTTGACTTTCATGCTTGTCCTTGCCATGACAACGGCCCGCACGTGGCGGGCCGTCAGGGTGGATTACCGTCGCGCGTCGCCTGGGCGTCAGGCGATCGCGTTCTGGAAGAAGAACGACAGATCGGGTGCGGTCACCAGCTCGTTGACGCGCTCGCCGGCGCGCACCTGGTAGCCGCCCTCGAGGCCGCCATGCTGCTTGCCGAACTCCGCATCGGAGATCCGCTCGCCCTGCTGCGCGGTGAAGCCCCAGGTCGTCGAGCGCGTGGTCTCGGCCGGGATCTCGCGGTAGATGAACGCGGCATGCTTGCCCCAGGCGCGCTGCAGCGACATCGCCTGGCCCTTGCGCGCCGTGTTGACGAAGGCGCTGCCCACCAGGATCTCCTCCAGCTCGAGCGCATCGGCCAGCTGCTGGCGCGTCACGCCGCCGCTGGTACCGCCTTTGCCGTTGACGTAGTCGATCACCTTCGGGTGCAGGATCAGCTTGGTCCAGACCGAGCGACCGAAGATCGCGACATTGGGCCGCATGATCGGCGTGTCCAGGTTGGACAGGATGGCGGTGATCGGATCCGAGCTGGTGTAGTCGGACCACTGCGAGGTGCCCGACAGCGTCACCTTGTTGTTGTGGTTGGCCGCACCGAAGACGGTGTTGGCCACGCGCACCTCACGGTCGAGCGTGACCAGCTTCATCACGAACTCGGCGGCGAGCGCCAGCGGGTCGACGCCTTCCGGGGCATTGCGCACGTCCTCGACCGGGACGATTTCGTCCAAGCCGTAGTCGAACACCGCACCGGTCAGCATCGTGCCGCTGCTTTCGACCTGGTTGGGTCGCGCCTTGCGGCCGACGCGGGTGTCGGGCACGGTGAAGTGGTCGGCGACCGTCTGCACCAGATACTTGAACTCGGCCTGCGAGACCGTCACGCGCGGCATCACGCGGTCGGCGATCATCTCGCCGTTGGCGTAGGCGATCACGATCGACGCGATGAGCGCAAGATTGATCGGGTACGGAGCGACAGCAGTCGTCATGGATGACTCCTAGAAATGAGGAAAGGGAAAAGCAGCGAGGAAAGCGGGGCGTTTAACCCTGCATCAGACCGGGCGAAAGGAACACGCCGCAGATGTCGCCCGAGACGCCCGATACCTCGGCGAAGCCGATGATGCGAACGTTGGAGCCGGCGCCCGGCGCCGCAGCGACGGCACGACCGACCGAGTCCGAGGTGAGCGGCTGGCCGCGCGTCACGTTGCCGCCGTACTCGATGTCGGCGATGCCGCTGCGCACGATGGAGGGACGGTCGCCGGCGACGTAGGCAAAGCCCTCGGTGGCACCGAGCAGGGTATCGGTGGCCGCGGCGGCCTGCTTGACGGTGCCATCGGTCGCCCCATGGGTGACGATGCGATTCTTGGCCAGCGCGCTCTCTGCGGTGTGGGTCTTGAGGAGTCCGGGATTGCTCATGGTGGGGTCCTGTGATGGATCGAAGGGAGAGCGCGGCGATTACGCCTGCGCCAGTTCCTTGGTGGCCTGAGTGGCCGCCGCGGCGTAACTCAGCTTCTGGCCGGAGGCCTGGGCGGCAGTCACCAGCTCGCGGGCGCGGGCGGCGACCGCCTTCGGGTCCGGCTTGGCCGCGACCGCAGCCGGGTCGCTGGTGGGCGCGGCCGGCAGCGGTGCCGGGGCGTCGGCGTTCAGGGTGGCGGCCTGCTTGGCGAGTGCGGCACGGTGCGCGCCCAGCACCTGGGCGGCGGCCTGGTCGGGCGTGGTCGTTCCGTCGGCCTTGAGCGAGGCAATCAGCGCCTCGTGGCCGACCATCGCGTGCGCCTCGATGCCGAGGATGCGATCGCGCTCGGCGGTGGCGCCGGCGGTGCGCGCCTCGGTCTGGATTGCTGCCAGCAGCTCGGGCGACTGGGCCGCCAGCTCTTCGCGGGTAATGCTCATCGTGGTTCCTTTCGGAGAGGTGGGCAGGTCTGCCCGGGTTTTGACTGGCGCAGGCTTCGCGCCGGGGACTTGAAACTCGCCGGCGGCGAGCCTGGCGATCAGCTGCTCGGCTGTGGCCATGCCATCGACCAGGCCAGCATCGATCGCTTGCCGGCCGACGAAGATGCGACCGTCGGCCATATCGGAGAGAACCTTGTCGGCGGAGACGCCTCGGTTCTTGGCGACCGCATCGACGAATTGCCCGTAGAGGTAGTCGATGTAGTCCTGGATCGAGGACTTCCCCTCTTCGGACAGCGGCGCATAGCTGGTGGCGATCCGCTTGAACTTGCCGGAATAGATGTCCGTCGTTTTGACGCCGCGCTGGGCCTCGGCGCCGGACACGTCGCGGTGCACGGTGGCCACGCCGATCGATCCGACCTCGGTGGTGGTGTCGGCGATGTACACGGCCTGGGCCGCGCTGCCGATCCAGTAGGCGGCGCTGGCCATGGTGCCGTCGGCAAGCGCAATCACAGGCTTGATGGCGCCGACCTCGCGCACGATGTCGGCGAGCTGCTGCGTGCCGGCCACCGTGCCGCCGGGCGAGTCGATGTGCAGCAGGATCGAGCTCACTTGGCGATTAGCCGCCGCGGCGCGCAGATCCCGGGCGACCAGGTCGCTCGAGGCGCCACCGGAGATGTCGCTGAAGAGGTTCGCGCGGCGCGCGATGGTGCCCATGATCGGCACAATCGCCACGCCGCTGACGATCTCGTAGTCCTGCGGGGTACTGCCCAGCGGCTTGCCGATGCTGGCCTCGATCGCCCTCAGGTCGGCGGCCTCCCCCAGCATGTGCCGCTCATAGGCGCTGGCGATCGCCACCAGCTTGTCGGGAAGGATGGCCCAGGCGCCCGTGACCACATCCAGTAGTCGGTTCATCGTCGCTCCAGAAAAGCGAAACCCGCCACGCGGGCGGGTTCGGGTTGTCATTGGTCGTTGGTGTTATCGGGCGGGGCCGGTGGATCCGGCGGTGCGGCGGCCTGCCCGGCCGGCACACTCAGCAAGCCGTCGCGCTGGCGGGCCTCCTGCTCGCGCGTTTGCTGGGCGTGGTTGTCTTCCCAGTTGCTGCCGTCGTAGGCCATGGTTTCTTTGGCCAGCGTGGTGCGCCCGATCTGCAGGTTTTTCTCCGACGCCTGCGCCTCCTTGAGCGGATCGATCGCGCCCGGCGCATCGCCCACCCACTGGCAGCCGAGCCAGGCGCGGCGAATCAGCGGATGCTCGAAGTAACCCGGCGCAGACAAGTAGCCGTTGGCGACCGCCTCATCAATGACCAGTTCATACACCGGCTGGCAGAAGTTGGTGGCCAGCCAGAAGCGACGCATCTTGAAGAAGCGCCACGCGTCCAGGATCGCCGCCCGCGCCGCCGTGTAGCTCGAGGTGTAGTGCTTGATCAGCACCTCGAAGGGCAGTTCCAGCGCGACCCCGATCTGGCGCAGGATCGACTGCACGAACGGGTCAAAGAGCGCGTTGGGCCGGCCTGGATTGATCACCTCGACGCTGTCGCCCGGCGCGCCCTGGATCACCGCACCCTTGCCGAGCTTGTAATCCGGGCAGTCAGTCTCTTCCGGCACGACCGCGTCGCCGCCCTCGGTCTTGATGAAAACCGTGAACATGCCCGACACCACCGCGGCGGCGAGCTCGGCATCGGTGTAGGTGCCGAGCTGGCGCAGCGGATCGATCACCGGCGCCAGGTACGGCTCGCCGCGCGTCATGCCGACGCGCCGGCGCTCGAACAGGTGCAGCACATTGCGCCGGCCGGAGCCGCTGCCGAAGGCCTCGCGCCGGTCCCACACGCGCTTGCCGCCGGCAGCACCGAGCGCGCCCGGGTGCTTACGCAGAAAGTGGTACGCGACTGCTGCGCCCACATCGTCGAGCTCGACGCCGCCGGCAAACTGGTCGTCGTCGCGCCGCCCCTGGGGGTTGCAGCAGCGATCGGCCTCGATCAGCTGCAGGCGCGTGCGGTAGCGCGTGCGGTGACGCTCAAGCATCGGCGTCAGCACGAAGATGTCGCCGTTCTCCGCGGTCGAGCGATACACCAGCTGCTGCAGCTCGTAGAACGTCTGCGTGAGCGCCGCGTCGCATTCCTTGCTCTCGGCCCACAGCGCAAACTCGCGCTGCGCCTGCCGCTGCCAGGCCGTCGCCTCTTCCGGCGTGAGCCCGAGCATCTCGCTGTCGATGGCGGGCTGCGGCGCGAGGCCGGTGCCGACCACATTGGTGACCACCGTGTTGATCGCACCGCGCGCGAGCGGGTTATTGCGCGCCAGGTCGCGGCTGCGGTTGCGCAGCACGGCCAGCTGCGGGATCAGGTCCGCGTCGGCCGAGCCGCCGAACGCAAACCAGTTCTTGAGCGAGCGCTTGATGGTCGAGCCGCCGTCATAGGCGCCGGAATAGGCCTGCACCGTGCGCGCATGCACGCGCCGGTTGCCGGCCGCCGGGCTGAAGTAGTTGACGACGCGGTCGACCATCGTCAGCCGTGGAGTGGGCTTGGCGACCTTCATTCCGCCACCCCGTAGCCGATCGTCATGCGGCGGCCACCGCGGCGGGCGACGCGGAGCTTACCTTCCCAGTAGTCGATCTGCTGACGGATCTCGGCGGCATCGACGCGGGTGAAGCTGCGCCCACCGATGGTGTAGGCCTGATTTTTCGCCACGGCGCTGCTGGCGGCCAGCCAGAGGTCGAGCTGCTGCTGGGCTTGTTCGGCTGTGATCATGGATCAAATCTCCACGCCGCCCGACACGGTGCCGTAGCGGCGCCGACGTCGGGGTGGCAGGTTGGGTGAATCGACGGGCGCAGCCGGCGAGGCCGGCGCACTCGGCGCGGCGGCCTCCTCGTCGTGCGTTTCGTCCTGGTCGGGCTCTGGCGGCGGCGCGATCGCGTCGACCGTCGGCGGCTCCGACACCGGCTCGGGCTCGTCGAACAGGCCGCCCTGCGACAGACGCGCCTCCAGGATCGACCAGTCGCGCTCCTGCATCAGGTGTACCTTGGCCGCGCGGGACGCGTGCAGCGCGTAGACCTCGCAGTCCAGCACCTCGTTGCGCTTGCCGACCTTCTTCTGCCAGACGCGGATCACGTGGCCGTTCTGCTGCCGCACCGGCGCCTTGACCTCGGCCAGGAGCTGCTCGAAGTAGTCCGCGATCACGTGCTTGTAGACGTGAAAGCGGCCCGGCCCCCTGCCCTCCAGGCTGACGCGGCCGCGCTCGCCGATCAGCAGGTCCTTGGCCCGCCCGACACCGACCATGAACACCGACACGCCATAGCGCGCCGCCTTGGTGTTCTTCTTGTTGGTCTCCAGTACCGGGCCCGGCTTACGGAAGATCTCGGCGTCGGGGCTGCGCGCGCCCTTGATCGCCATCACGTGCGGCACGCCGCGGCCCTGGCGCGAGCGCACGTATTTGTAGACGGCATCGGAGGTATTGCCGTCCGAGCTGTCGATCGACACGGCGCTGACGCTCAAGGCCATGCCTCGCGCATGGCGGTACTTGCCGAAGATCAGCTTGTCGAGCTGATTCCAGCAGTCATCGCTGATCAGGCCGGTCTGCCCATACAGGCGCTCATACAGCACCAGCCAGGTCTCCTCGCCGCGGCCCCAGGCGCGAATGACGACTTCGAGGCGATCGGGCTGCACGTCGACGCCGACGGTCAGCAGCAGGCCACCCTCGGGCACGGTGCGCGGCAGGTAGTCCTTGGCCCGCTCGGCCAGCTCTTCCGGCTTCGCCTGGTCGCCCTTGAACGAGTACGCCTCGCCCTTGGAGCTGTTAGTGAAGGCAACGAGCTTGCTTTCGTCGCCCATCGCCAGGTGATGCAGCGCCGTGAGCCAGTTCTCCATCAACGTGGGCATGGTCGAGCCCGGAAACGGGCTGTACAGCTCGTTGATGAAGTAGCCGGCGATGCCATTGAACGGCGCAGTCGCCATCCAGCGGCCGGCGCGCACGTTGCGGCGCTTCTCCGCGTCGTTCCAGAGGCCGCCGCAATGCGGGCAGACGTAGTAGGCCTTTTCGGGCACCTTGTTGCCGAAGATCGGATGCGAGACCGCCGGGTCTTCGGGGCACTTCAGGTTGTCGAAGCTGAGCGCATGCTCTTCGCCGCAGTGGTGGCACGGCACCATGCCGACGCGCTTGTCGGACAGCTCCATCTCGGCCGCGATCGTCGACGTGCCCTCGACCGTCGGCGTGCCGCCGATCACGATCTTGACGCGCGAGCGCCGGAAGGTCTTCGTGCGCTCCTTGGCCAGCTTGATCGAGTCGCCCTGGCCGCGCAAGTTCAGGTTGCAGTCGTCCGGCTCCTCGATGAAGATCCGCGGAATCGGGCTCGACTTCACCGAGCTCGGCGAGTTGGAGCCGACCAGCTTCAAGAACCCGCCGCGGAAGCGCTTGAACAGCATGCGCTGCTGCGACTTGCGGCTGCGCAGATCCACCGCCTGGCGCAGCCGCGGCGTGGCGGTGACCATCGGCTCGAACTTCTCGGCCATGTATTCCTTGGCCGCGCCCTCTTTCGGGAACAGGCCCAGGATCGGCGACGGGTCCAGGTCGATCCACTTGCCGAGAATGTTGCCGAGCACGCCCGAGGTCCATGCGACCTGCGCCGATTTCTGGCAGCACACCTCGATCACGGTCGGGTCATCGAGCGCCTCGAGCGGATTGCCCGGCCAGCACAGATACGGCGTCACCTCCGGGTCATACTTTCCGGCGCGGTCGGCCTCGATCGACGACAGGACTCGGTATTTGCGCGCCCACTCCAGCGCGTTCATGCGCGGCGGGAGCGCCCAACGCGCGACGGCCGAGCGCAGAGCGCGCTTAGCCGTCGTCGTCATCCTCCTCATCGTCGCCGGCATCGTCAGGATGCTCAGCGTCGGGATCTCCATCATCGTCCTCGCTCAGGTGCTGGAGCTTGCCCAGGCACTCCTCAATGAAGGGCAGCACCAGCGCCTCGTCGATCTCGACGCCGTGCTTCTCGAATATGGCGTCTGCGATTTTTCCGGGCAGCAGCAGCAGTTCGGTCTTGGCGGCCTCGACATGGCTGCTCCACAGCCCCTCGAACTTGGTCGCCGGCGCCAGCATGTCGAGCTTCTCGCCGATGCGGATCTCGACCTCGATCTTGCGGGCGCGGTCGAGCTCATCCTTGGGACTCGACAGGCCTGCGCGATGCAGCTCACGCCGCGTTAGCCAGGTGATCACCGCGCTGGTGTCGTACTCGTTGCCGCGGCCGCGCTGGCCTGCGAGCAGCACCGGCATGCCTTCGTCCTTTTGCCAGCGAATCAGCGTCTGCACCGCGAATCCGGTGATCTCCGCCAGCTCCTGCAGGTTGACTGTCTTACCCATCGGACCTCCAACTAACTAACCCTTGCGCCCCCTTTATCTAGAAACGAAACGCGGATCGAATTACCCCCATGACGCGATTTCCGGAAGGACCCGGCCGCCATCGGGGGCAGGCCGGGCCGGGGGCGGCGCCGGCCGCACTTTCGTCAGCGCCGCGCCGTGGCCTCGGCCAGGTCGGCCGCGGCGCGCAGGTTCGGCACGAGATTGGTGCTGGCCACCTCTGCGACCAGGTCGAAGAACGCGAAGCGCGCGGAGTACTGCGGCGCGTCGACGAACAGCAGCACCGGCTTGGCCGCGCCGCGCTGCAGGTGGCCGATGCGCGCACGCTCGGCCGTGCTGTATGCGTCCTTGCGGTAGATACCGGCAGGCAGCTTGCCGTCGGGCTTGCTGAGCGCGAAGTACGAGAAGCCGCGCAACCCTTTGGACGGGCGCCCCTTGGCCAAGCTGTAGCGGCGCTTGTCCGTCATGTTGGCGCGATAGCCCTGCTCGCCGAACGCGCGGAAGTACGACAGCAGCTGCACGATCTGGCCGCGGTTCAAGTTGCCGAACGCATCGAGCTGCGCCGCCCTGCCCGGCACGGTGGCCTGGCCGGCGGGCAGGATGCCGGCGGACTGCAGCGAGCGCTCGTATCGCTTCAGGCGCCGCTCGCCGCCGTAGACCTCGGGCAACAGGTACTTCTCGGCCGGCGTGCCCTTGCCCGCATCGCTCTTGACCCACACGCGCGCCTCGAGCGTCTGCTTGGTGGCCGAGCGAATGTAGATCGCATTGAGCGTGTATGGCGTGGGCCGATCGAAGCGCCTGGCCATCTCGCCGACCAGGCGCTGCTTGGCATCGAGCGCGGTCTGCGTCAGCCCCTTGGCCACCGCGAACGGAAACTGCCGGCCGAGCTGGTCTTCCATCAGACGCAGGAACGGGCCGATGTTGGTCGAAGCCGTCACGTTCGCCATGGCCACTCCGAGAGAAAAGAAAATCGGGCCGGCACGTAGCGGCGCACCGGCCCGACAAGCCCTGCCAGCCATCCCCCGATAGCCAGGCAGAGAGGAGACACGGTTCAAGCGCCGAACGATCCTGCGTCCGCCGCGCACCCACACTCGTCGCAGTGGCTGGCCAGCAGCATCGCCGCCGGCAGCATCGACATGCCCTCTTCGAGGTCACGCAGGCGGGAAGCAGACGCGCCCGGCGCCAGGCGCGACACCGGTGCGCGACGCGGCACCGACACGGCAGCCAGCAGCAGCGCGCGCGAGGCAATCACGTCAGGACTGCGCCCGGCCGCCAGCGTCGGCGCCATCACTGGCATGCGGATCGGCGGCAACGGGTCGCTGCGCTTGCTCTGCCACCAGGCCACCAGACTGCGGATGATTCGCTTCACGTCGCCGCCTCCGTTGGGCGCGCGCGGCGCCGTTGTCCAGCAGTTCGCGAGTCATGATCGCCCCCACGGTACAACCGAGCATGAACGGGTAGAACATGACGCGCTCCAAATGAAAAAGCCCGACGCGGTAGGGACCGGGCCGGGCTTCATTCACTGCACGCAACGAGCGCACAGCGTAGCGGAAATCTACTGATTCACTGCACGGATTGCAAGAGCAGGTGAAAGGGTGGTGTCTTAACGTGCTGATTCTCAAGGCAATATTTCACCATCACATGCAGCGTCTTTTTCATGTGGTACGCCTGGCGCTCGCTGACCTTCACGCGCTTGGCCACATCGCGCGCCGGCAGGCCGTCGACGTAGAACCCCATCGCCACCTTGCGCATGTCCAGCGGCAGCTTCAGCACGGCCTTGTGCGTGCGCTCGCACTCATCCTCGAAGGTGGCCACGAACGGGCGCACCGGCACCGTGCGCGCCTCGTCGATCGTCAGGCTGCTTTCCCCGTAGCCGCGCCCGCCATTCCCCTTGTGCAGCCAGGCTGCCCAGGAGCGCAGCCGATCCTTGACCCAGTCATTGCTCGCCATGCTCACCTCCGTTTGCCGACGATGGCCCGCGCCGACGCGATACCGCGCTCGGCCACGGAGGCCGTTGACGGCATGTTGTTGACTTCGGGAATTCCGGGAATCGGCGGCAGGTGTTCACGCCGCGCGACTTGCCACAGCCTGGTCCAGCGCGCCGCAGCCACCGACCAGGTGCCGGGCCGGATCGCGCCCACGCCATAGCGCACCGCGGTCCAAAATGCTGCGCGGTCGCTCCACCGGTCGCGCCGCTCAGCGCGCAGCGGCAGCTGCTCGACCGCCTCGGCATAGGCCTGCTCGGCGCTGATCTGGCCCGCGCTCATGCTTGACCGCGTCGCTCGCGCGCCGCATCGAGATCCCGCTTCCACTGCAGCAGCTCACCAGGCGACACCGCCGGCCCCTGCATGCGCTCAGCATGAGCGGCCTCGGCTGCGGCCCCGTTGGCGAGCCGCAGGCGCTCCTGCTCGCGCGCCTCGGCGACGGTCTCGGCATGGACGGTCTGCCACGCCTCTCCCTGCTGTTTCGCATTCCGCAATAATCCGTTGAAGTACGGCCACGGCTTCTTGACGTCACCGGCCTGCGTAGCGCCGTGCCATTCGTCCAAAACGCGCTGGGCGAGCGTTTTGCTTAGCTCGGCCGTCCTTCGTGCGATGTAGCCCCGCTGGCGCTGCGTGATGCCTGTCGGCCAGGCGAGATGCGCTTCCCACGTGACGCCCGGCTTCGCCCCCTCATCTAATCGCCCGGCCGCAGGCCGCTCCCCACCGCGCGTCTGCTGCTCGAGGCGATCCTCTGAGGGCTGCTGGCTGCGCACATCGTTCGGTGTTTCGTCGGTTTTGGGGTTGCCAGCCTCTTGTGCCGCAGGCGCGGGAGGGTCGATTGATCCATCCTCCTCGGGCCGCAGGCCTGAGGGGGTAGGGGGAGGAGGTTTTAAGGTGTTACCGGACTCCGGATGTGTAGCGGCTCCGGCGTTTTCGCTAGCTGTGGACAAGTTCCGCGACGGCTTGCGCTGACTAGGCTTAGCGGGCTTCTCCAACTGTATCGACTTCGTATCGGCCTGTTTTTGGTCGCAGTTATCCGTATCAGCGAGCGGACACGCAAACACCAGGTCATACGGGCCGCCCATCTTGCGCAGCAGGCCGAGCTGCTGCAGGCGCGCCAGCATGCGCTGCAACTTGGACTTATCGTGGGCCAGGAACCGCACCCCGGACCGTCCAGCGCGCTCGGTCCACTCCTTAAGGGCCTGGTAGGAGATGCGCACGCGCCGGCCCACCACGCCGGTCTTGAAATCCATCCGCGGCCGCAGCGCGCCGACGTAGAGCTGGAACAGGTCCGCGCCCTCGCCCAGCAACGCGTCGAGCTCAGCGTCATTGATACGGAATGCGGGCATCAGACACCCTCCTCGCGGCGAGGATCGAGGAGCTGCCACACGTGGCCATGCTCCCACTGGCGATAGTGACTGCCGTAGCGCGGGAACGGATTGGCATCGTCTCCCTCGCCCTGCTTGGCGGCCGCACGCCCTGCCGCGCGCAGTGATTCGATCGATTGGATAGGTAGGTCCATGGAAGTCCTTACGGCCGCACTGCGGCCTCACAGAGAACATCGAACGTGGCCACGAATGCGGCCGGGCTATCGGGCCCGTTCTCCACGCGGTACACCTGCGTGGCGGCGGCCACTTCCGCGCGATAGGCGGCGCGCGCGGTGGCGTCTGGCATCCGCACCCAGCGCTCGCAGCAGATCTCCGCGAGCGCCGACATCTGCCCGGCCGCCGCGAAGATCAAGAACACGTCGCACAACGGCCAAAAGCCCAGCAGATGCTGGGCAAAGGCGCGCAGGCCGCGCATCCCCTTGTCGGGCGCCAACCGACAGGCGTGATGCCAGGCGCAGCACAACTGATAGGGTCGGACGCATGAGAAGCCGAGCGACTCCCGCGTTGATTTGCAGCAGGACATGTCCTGCCGGAAGCGGATCTCCATTTTCACGCCGCGAGTACCTGGTCAAATGCGCACAGGTCTTCCCAGACGTGCCCCAGGTCCGCACTGCCGTCATAAGTGGCGACCATGTGCTGCAGCGCCTTGTCGACGCGCAACTGGGCGACGTAGTCCGCATGCTTCACGCTGATCAGGCGAAACACCCGGCCCCGGCCATGCTTGATGGCGAAGACCCCGAACGCGTCGCCGCCCCGCAGGATGCGTTTCTTGACGCGGGCGAAGACCGATTTCAGCTCGCGCTGCGTCAGTGGCTTGCGCGGGCGCAGGATGAGTTTTGGGCGCACGCGACCCGCCGGCGCCGCGCTGGGAGCGCCGGGCAACAGATTGATTCGAGTCATACGAGACGCGCGCTACCGAAGGGGGTATCGTCAGGAACCGTGACAGCCTCGATGCACTCCCGAAGCATCGTCACCATGGTCAGCACGTGCTGGACCTCAGGGAGCACACGCTCAGCCTCGCTGCGCGTGATCTTGCCGTCTGCCGCAGCTTGGGCAAACTCCGCCATCATTTCGCCGAACTCACGCGCCGCCTCACCGGCCTGACGCATGGCGGTCGCCACGCTGGCGGGCGCCCCCTCGGTTTGCGGCAAGCAGATCGCGACCATGCCATGACGCCAGCAGAGCGCGCGCATCGGGATCTGCCAGCCATCGAGCTTGGCCTCCTCGCACAGCTCCAGGATGAGGGAGTACTCCTCGAAGTTGAGATGGTGCGTATCGATCCCCGGCCGCAGCTTGTTGCGCAACACATTGGGGTACATCTGCCGCCCGAGGCGGCGACCCATGGCCTGCGCGAGGCCTTCAATCGAGCCCGGATAGCGGCTCGCGAGGCTGTAGAGGGCCTCGTGCTGATTGATGTCGTTGTCGGTCTTCACAGAAACCACGGTAAACCCCCGGAATACAGCCGTTCTTTCCTAGCGCACGGCCTGTTAATCTTCGTCTCAACGCGGCTCTTGACCGCGAGCTCAGGGAGAAATCTGTGTTCCAACCCAAGCCAAAAATCCTTCGTCCAAAATTTCTTCGTCGTATGACTCCGATCGAGAGGCAACGAATTTCCCCTCGTCGGAGGAATAGGTGCGCACCCCAAAGTCAGGTATGAATCGCTGCTTCTGAGCTCAACAACCCAACCTGAAAGGGTCCGCATGGAAGAACAGCTGTACTTCGTTTCAAAGCAAATCGACCGTGGCGCCGGCACCATGGAGCCAGGAGGCTGGGGCCGCGGATACGACAGGTATCACGGAGAAGTGCCAACCGGATCTCTGTCTCAACTGATCATGGAACTAGCCATTGAGCGCGTCCGTTTAGAGCGCCATCCGACCTTGCCAAGCCGATTCAACTGCAACTTCCTTTTCACATCCGAACACGCGGCAAGGAACTGGATGGCGGACCGGCAGAGCAAGGACACACCGACCGTTCTTTGGAAGGCGGAGGTCGTTGACCCCTCTCTGCCAACTCACCTCGGCTACTTCAACATCTTTCCGTTTCCTCCGAACTGGAACTTTCGCGACGTACAACGCACCGCCGAGCACTACTGGATTCCGAATCAAAATCTCGCCACGCAGGAGTTGCTAACGGCTTCGCCCGTTCGCTTAATCGAGCGGATGGACCCAACGGAGCGACCGGCCGTCACGGCTGATGTGCCTGGCGAGCCATGCGTCTAACCTGCCATCCTGAAGCTCTTCACACATTCGAGATTGACCATGAAAATCCTTGTCAGCATCAGCACCCCCGACACTGTCATCCCCGAGTTTCCGTGGCCGAGTGATGCACCACCCCCGTCGGTTGGCGACAGCGTACTTACTCGCTACCTTGACAAGCCATTTGCGTTTCGGGTGACAGAGCGCTTTGTTGCGGTAGGGAGCTTTGCGAACGGGGAGCCGGCAACCCACTATTCATTGAAAGTCGAAGTAGTTCCGGATGATCTAGAGGACGAGCCTCTCCAGCGCTGATTTCCCAGCCGCCGGCTGCCACCCCGCTCAGTACCTCCACCAACACGATGACGCGGCCGCGGGCATTTGCACCTACGGCAACAGTGACCGCGCCCGATTTATCGCTTTGCACGGTGATGGTTTTGTCGGGCCCAATCATGTTTGGGCGGGCGTCGAGGTGCTCGATCATGGGATTTCTGGCTCCTTCGTTTTGATTGGCTGCGCACAGTTGCACGGGCCTTCCTTCTGGCAGAGTTCGGGCCAGATGAGGTGCCAATCCTCGGGACGCATCGCCTTCCTGGCCACGCGTCCTTCGGTGGCCAGTTCTAACCCCGTGCAATTCTTCGGCGATGGCATGCGACCGGAATAGCGGTGCCGCCACTGTCTGATCTGCGCATCACTTTCGATGGCGTAGCCGAAGGCGTTCATTCGCCGCCGGAGTTCTCCAACGGTCAACGAGTCAGTCGACGAGAGGTATTCATCAAGATGCATGCGCCACATGCTAATAGCATTTGCTACGCAATGCAAGTAGCCAACGCTACCGTAGCGTGCGCTACGCTTTCGGGATGCACAAAATGACCGAAACCCGGACTGCCCGACTGAAGGCAGCTATTGATAAGCTCTGCGCCGGCAACGCAAATGAGTTCGGCCGACGTCTTGGCTACAAAGACGGGGCCTTCATTCGTCAGATGATCGCTGGAAACCGGCCGATTACCGAAAAGACGGTCATCGCTATTGAGGCGCTGCCGGGCCTGCGTGGCTGGTTCTCTGAGGCAGCATTCGACGAGAACGTTTCCCCGGCCCAGATCGGAACCCGCGCTATCCCTCTAATCAACTACGTTCAAGCTGGTCAGCTGACCGATATCGGTGCTGCTTTCACTGGCGAAGCAATGGAATACCTGCTTACAGATTTACGCTTATCAAACCACGCATTTGCACTCGAAATTGAAGGTGACTCGATGCTGCCGGAATTCCGTCCAGGCGATCGCGTCATCATTGACCAGGAGGTCGCCCCGGCTCCCGGGGACTTCGTGGCGGCACGCAATGGTAGCGAACAAGCCACCTTCAAAAAGTACCGGCCGCGCGGCATCAATGAAAACGGAGAAGAGGTTTTTGAACTGGTTCCGCTCAATGACGACTATCCAACCCTGTATAGCAACCGCGAGCGGCTTGGCATCCTTGGAACGATGATCGAGCATCGTCGCTATCGCAGGCGCTAACACTTCACCGCCCTAACCCTATCCGAGCCGCCTTCTAGGCGGCTCTTTTCTTTTGCAGCGCGGCTCAAAAATCCAACGCGTAGCGTTTGCTATTGCATAGTTGCGTAGCGTTTGCTATCTTTCCGCTCATACCAACTCTTCTGGAGTGCGCGGATGCCTCGCAAGCAACTTTCCCTCGGCTGGTTCACTTACCTTGTTCTCCTGGGCAGCGTCATCGTCGCCCACGCCTGCGCGGTCGAATTTGACGAGCAGGCCGCGCCCGCCACCGCCACTGCGCGCCAAGTCTGAGGGGCCGGCCATGCACCTCGAGTACTACGCGCACTACCGCCCGAGCCCGGCCCGCTGGAAGGTCATAGACGACTTCGGCACCGTGCACGACACGCTTTCCCGACATGGAGACTTCGGCGACATATTCGACGCGCCGCATCGCCAGCGTGTGCGCTTCATCGAAAGCCAGCTCGAAGACCCTGACTACTTCCGCCTGGATCAAGCCGAGCCACAATTCCACCGCCTGGACGAGTCGACGGCTTTCGTCACGCCGTTCGGCCTGAGCATCGAGGCCGAGCTGAGCATCGGGTTCCGGCTGATTCCCCACTGGGACGAAGCCCACGGCGAGGCGCACTTCACTCGCGACAAGGGTGCGCGCATTGCCATCGGATGGGCCCGCGTGTACGGCGTGGAGTTCAGCTATGACCCCGTCGCGCTTTCGCAGCCCGAGCTGCTGGAGTACTGCTGGCAATACCTCGATCTGCAGCGTGCGCGGGAGGTGGCCGAGAAAGCTGCTGCCGCAGCAGCACAGATGAGTGGAGCCGCGCAATGATCCGCCCCTTCTATGTCGACCTGCCCACGGTCGCGGCCATTGTGTCGCTCTCCGAGACCAGCGTGCAAAAGCTCGTGCGCGAAGAGCAGTTCCCGAAACCGCGCACCGTTTCGAGCCGTCGGGTTGCCTGGCTCGTTCGCGAGGTAGAGGAATGGGCCGAGGCCCGCCCTGTTTCAGATCTGCTGCCGCCGCCCAACACGTCGAGGAGGAAGCCGCAATGATCGCGTTCCGCATCGTCATCGACGGCCGTCGCGCCTATGTCGGCCTGTTTCGCTGCACCTTCGACGCGATCGAAGACGGGTTCAACCGCGGCGCGCGCACGGTAGCTGCCAAGCGCATCACGCCGCGGGGCTGAAATGGGCCGGCGCCGCGCCCGCTACACCTTTGCCGACCTGGTCGAAGGCTTCCGCTTGATGAACGGCTCCGGCAACGCCGAACAGCGCCTCAGGGACTGGCGCATCGCCATGCAGGTGCGCGCCTTCCTGGAGGCCCGCCGCAAGGCCCAGGTGTCGCGCCACCCTCCCCGCCCCCGCTTCGATCCATCCATCCCAGACCACAAACGCCGCCAGGCAAACGACCTCGACTGAGGAGATACCCATGCTGATCGGACTCACCGGCCGCCCTGGTGTTGGCCAGGACGTTGTCGCCGACTACCTTGCGCGCAGCCACGGATTCACTGTCACCCGACTCATCACCGACAACCTGGTCGACGAGCTGAGCGACCACCACGTTGTGGTAACCCGCATCCGCGATCGCGTCGATGCGGAGCTCCTGTTCGACCGTGGCGGCATCGTGGTGCACCTGCGCGACCCCAACCTGCCCGACTTCGGGCCCGAGAACGGCATCGCGCTGCGTGACATCGATCACCAGGTCACGGTAACCACCGACTTTTTCCGCGCCTTCGACCTGCTCGACCGCGTGATCGGCGAAGCCGAGTTCTCGGGAGCTGCAGCATGAGCAAGCGCACCTACTACGTCGACCTGGTCTGCTTTATCAGCGCACCCAGCGAGACCGGCTACAACCGCCTGATGCGCACGCTGGAGCTGATCACCATCGCCATGGCGGCACAGGGGATCCCGGACTATGACGTGCAACTGAGATCAGCCAAGCGCGCCATGGCTGGCGTTTTCGGGCGCTGGCAGCGCACCGCCCGGATCACCGTGCTGGATCTCGAAGCGCTGACGCTGCGCGCGGCTGCACCCGCCGTCGAGGAAGCGATCGGCCGCACGTGCCTGGACACGTACACCGCCGCGAACACCCTCTCCAAGGCCGCCCTGCAAGCGCAGGGCGAGGCCGTCGAAGTCTGACCCCACCAATCCGGAGCACCACATGAGTACCCCCCAAGCAGGCGATCTTTTGCACGTACGCATCGACCAGCTGGCCATCTCGCCGCGCAACGTCCGCAAGACCCCCTCCTCCACCATCAACGAACTGGCCGCATCGATCCTTGCTCACGGGCTGATGCAGAACCTGACCATCACGGCCACCGCCAGCCGCAAGAAAAGCGCCGCGCCCTATGAGGTCATCGCCGGCGGCCGGCGCCTGCAGGCGCTGCAGCAGCTGGTGGCCGAGCGCAAGCTGCCCAAGGACCACGAGGTGCTTTGCATCCTGCGCGAAGCCTCCGGCGCCGAGGAGGCCAGCATCGCCGAGAACATGCACGAGGCGATGCACCCAGCCGACGAGTTCGAAGCCTTCAAGGGGCTGATCGATGCCGGCAGCTCCATCGACGATGTCGCCGCGCGCTTTGGCGTCACGCCGCTGGTGGTGCGCCGCCGCCTCAAGCTGGCCAACATCTCGCCGCGGCTGATCGGCGAATACCGTGCGGGCAACATCAAGCTGGACCAGCTGACCGCGTTGGCCATTTCCGACAACCACGCCGACCAGGAGCGCGTGTGGGATTCTGCCAAAGGCTGGAATCGCAATCCGCAGGCGCTGCGCGAAGCCCTGGTCGACAAGGCCATCGATGCCTCGCGCGATCGGTTGGCGCGCTTCGTCGGCCTGGATGCCTACGAGGCCGCCGGGGGGCCGGTCACCCGCGACCTGTTCAGCGACGGCGGCGGCTACATCGGCGATGCGCAGTTGCTCAAGCGTCTGGCCATGGAGAAGCTCGAGGCGATCGCCGACCAGGTGCGCGCGGAAAACTGGAGCTGGGTCGAAGCCCGGGAAAAGCTCGACTATAGCGAGGAGCACAGCTTCGGCCGCAGCCAGCCGAAGAAGCGCGACGTCACCGCCGCGGAGGCCGCGCAGCTCGAGCAACTGGAGGCGCGCGCGCGCCAGCTCGACGATCTGCTCCAGGACGATGACTCGACCGAAGAACAGCAAGCCGAGTTCGACCGCGTCGAGGCCGAGATCGCCAATCTCAAGGCAGGCCTGGAAGCCTATAGCGAGCGCCAGAAGTCCCGCGCCGGCGCGATCGTCACCATCGACCACAGCGGCGTCGTCGAGATCCATCGCGGCATGATCAAGCCGGCCAAGGACGGCAAGAAGCCGCGGGATATGCCGGCCGACGACAGCGAAGGCGAGCCGGCAACCCAGACGCCGAAAGAGCCGTCGCTGTCCGCGACGCTAGTGCAAAAGCTCACTGCACACCGCACGGCCGCGCTGCAGGCGCTGGTCGCCGGGTCGCCGGCGGTGGCGCTGGCGGCGCTGCTGTATGCCCTGGTGCCAGACGTTTTCCGGTCGTCGCTGGGCGATCGCTTTCGCTACGACGCCGTGGCGAAGGTGGCGATCACCGATCAGCGCGGCTCGGTTTCCTCGGCCTCGGCCGACATGGAGGCCTCGCCCGCCTGGCAAAGCATGGAAGCCAGCGTCGCCCGCTGGGAAGACCGCATGCCCGGCGAGGAAGAGGATCTGTTCATCTGGTTGCAGGATCTCAGCCAGGCCGATCAGCTCGATCTGCTGGCGGTCTGCGTTGCGCACAGCATCAACACGTTCGAACAGCGAGAGGACTCCGCTGGCCACGTGCGCGCCAATCAGCTCGCCGAGGCAGTGGATCTGGACATGGCCGACTGGTGGCAGCCCACGGCCGGCACCTACCTGGCCAGCGTGGCGGCATCCCGGCGCATCGAAGCCGTGCGCGAGGCCGCCGGCGAGGAAGCTGCCGCAGGCCTGGAAGGCATGAAGAAGGCCGACATGATCGCCGCGGCCGAGGGGCACCTGGACGGCCGCCGCTGGCTGCCCGCGCTGCTGCGCCGCCCGACTCGGCCCACGGCTGCAGCCAAGCCTCCCACCAGGAAGCCTGCCGTGCGCTATCGCGACGAGAAAGGCAACACCTGGACCGGTCGCGGCAAGCGGCCCGGCTGGGTCGAGGCGGCCCTGAAGGACGGCAAGACGCTCGACGAGCTGCTGGCCACGGATGCACAGGAGGTCAACGCGTGAAAGCCAATCGTCAGCCCCGCTCGCCATCACCGAATAGTATCGCGGCGCGGCTCTCGGAAGAGCAAGGCCTGCGCCTGGCCGCAACCTCGCGGCCGGACACCAGCTATCGCGCCCCGCGCCGTGCCACCGCCGGCGACGATCGCGTCGACGAGTTGGCCAGAGCCATGAAGAAGCGCCTGGCCAGCTGCCACCCCAAGAAGGGGGAAGCCTTGGGCAGCCCGCTCGAATTCTCGATCGAGAAGCTCAGCCAGATGCTCGCCGAGGCCGTCTGCAGTGGCGACCCGGTCAGCGTGGCCATCGTCGCCATGTCGCTGCACGTCCGCGGCGGCGATCACCAGGTCATCGCTATGCAAGCCATGCGCGCGCTGCTGCGCGGCAGCCGCGACGATCAGTCGCAACGGATCGCCGAGCTGGAGAAGCAGCTCGCTGCGGCGAAGGAAAGCACCGAACGATGACTGCCTACACCGCCCTACTCATCACGACCACTGCGTGGCTGATCTTTGCCGCGGTCTGCATTTACGCAATGCGCTGCCAGGCCAAGTGGATGGCAGCCCTCCAACCAGATGGCGAGGAGCACCACCATGGCTGACACCATCACCGACTACCCGACACGACGCACCATCCCGGCTGCCGGCGCGCGGGCGCCGCAGGCCTTTCCTGTTGCGAGCGTGTTTCACCTGGGCGCGAGCATGGCCCCGCCGCCCGAGCCCGAGGCCACGCCCGCCGAACCCACGGACGCGCCGGCGCCCGCAGCCCCACCGACGAAGGTCGAGCTCGCCATTGCCTACGTGAAGCAGTACGGCGAGGCCTCGCGCGCCGAGCTGGCCGCCGCCATGGGCTTGGAGTCGGACAGCCACGTGAAGTCGTTCCTCAAGACGCCGCTGGCAGACGGCCGCCTGCACGCCGAGGGGGACCGCTACACAATCGGCACAGGCCAGCCCCAACCTCGCCCGCGCCGCGCACGCAACCCGACCAAGAAGGCCTCGCCGCGGCCGCGCAGCACCGCCAAGCGCCCTGCCCCACCCCTCACCACTGCCGCACAGAAAACCTCACCCTCCCGCTCAGCAGAAGCGACGCCAACGCTAAGCGCCGGCGTGGACATGACGGCAGAAGCCGCGCACATCCTGGTGGGCGGCATCAGCATCAGCGTGCGCAAGGACGGCGGCGTGTCGATCTCCGCCAACGGCGGCACCGTTGATCTGACGCCCGACCAGGCGAACATCATGCGCGCTTTCGAGGCCCTACTCGCCTCCGCACGCGGAGCCGCGGCATGAACGCGCCACGCGAATGGATGGCCGCCATCACCAGCCCGACGCGCGGCGTGATGGACATGGCACCGGGCGCCTGGAGCCACAGCCCAGGCGACATCGAGCGCGTACTTGTGCGCGAGGTAATGGCCGGAGAGCAGCCCGCCGCGATCGCGTCAGCAGCCAGCGGCAGCGTCGACGCGGCCGACGCCATCAATGCCGCCATGACGGATCTCGCGCGCGAGTTGGGCGCCTTCTACAGCGACCTGATCCCGCACAACTCGGGACTTTTCATCCCTGGCGAAGCACGCGCCTGTGCGAACCCGTTCGACGCGATTCGCCGGCTGTTCGCGCACGTGCACGCCGGCGGCCTCATCCACCGGCCCGCGCCGCTGCAGACCGACAAGCCGGCTGCGCGCACCAGCAAGCCCGAGCCCTCCCCTACCGAACATGACCCGCGCCAGGTGGCGCTCTTCGAGGTATGACCATGACCCGCCCCGCTCTCGCTCGCGCCGTAGCCATCCTGTGCAGCAACCCGGACTTCCAGCGGTTTCTCGCCCGCCTCCACCCCGCCCCGTGGAGCCAATACAGCGCCCTTCCCCTTTCCGAGCGCGCGGCAAACGTCGTCCGCGCTGTCTGCGGCATCAAGTCGCGCCGAGAGTTGGACTCCAATGCACAAGCGCGCCACCGGTATGACCGCATGATCGGCCTGCCGTATAGCAGCTGGCGCGCGACTAAAAATCACAGCCGATCTGCTGCGGACACCCAATAAACTCGGCCAACGCCGAACACTTCTGGAGCGCCGTCATGCCTCCGTGACCAGCCCAACGGTTCGGTGCTCTTACCGCACCGCCAGACAACTCCGCAGGCATCACGTGGTCAATGAGGCACATTATCCATCCGATGATCCAGATATGCATCTTTACACCTAGTGTAAAGATGCATATACTCTGTGTGCATGGAAATCGAATTTGACGACCCGACTTACGACAGGCTCGAAACGGACCCAGCGTTCACGGGCGGATTCGCGCTGCCACTAGTCAACCTGTATCGCAGGCGAATCCAGCTCATTCGAGCCGCCACAGACGAACGCGCTTTTTACGCTCTAACGTCGCTGCATTTCGAAAAGCTAAAAGGCACTCGGCAAGGCCAGTATTCAATGCGGCTTAACGCGCAGTGGCGCTTGATCTTGAGACTAGAGCAGCGCAGTAATGGAAAAGTCGTCGCTATCGTCAGCATCGAGGACTACCACTAAATGGAGAGAAGTATGGGCACTCGCATTCCGGCTGAGGTCTTCCCGCCCGGGGAATTCCTAAAGGAAGAGCTCGAGGCTAGGGGATGGACTCAAACAGAGTTCGCAGAAATTATTGATAAGGATACCCGTCTGGTTAGCGAGGTCATCAGCGGTAAGCGTGCTGTGACCCCGGAAACGGCCATTGCGTTCGGTGAAGCCTTTGGAACCGGCCCGGAAATTTGGTTGAATCTTGAGAGTCAGTATCAACTTTCAAAGGTAAGAAATGTCGAGGATGGCATTGCCCGCAAAGCCAAGCTGCATAGCCTCTACCCGATAAGGGAAATGGTAAAACGCGGTTGGCTTGAAGCAACTCGCAACGTCGATGTTCTGCAGCAACAGCTCTTCGGCTTCTTCAATATCTCTGACATCGAAGAGGGCCCGCGCTTCTTGCACTCGGCCAAAAAGACTTCATACGAGCACATAACCACCCATCAACTGGCATGGCTTTTCCGTGCGCGGCGAATTGCTGAAACACAAATCGTGAAGCCATTCTCCGAGGACGCCGTAAAAAAAGCACTTCCCACGCTGCACTCATTCATGACTGCGCCGGAGGAAACTCGCCACGCCGCGCCACTTCTCGCGAACGTGGGAGTTAGGTTAGTGTTCGTTGAAACACTCCCTGGCTCGAAAATCGATGGAGCTTGTTTTTGGCTCGACGCGAAAAAACCTGTCATCGCATTGTCCTTGCGGCATGATCGAATCGACAACTTTTGGTTTGTGCTGCGACACGAGTTGGAGCATGTGCTGCAAGGCCATGGGAAGTCTGACGTTTGCCTAGACCAGGAGATCGATAGCGGAAAGCCTGATGAGCTTCCGGAGGAAGAGCGCATTGCCAATACCGAAGCAGCAAACTTTTGTGTACCGAAGGCGCAACTCGACGATTTCGTTGCTCGAGTAGCACCGTTTTTCTCGGATCAAAAAGTATGTCTTTTTGCGCAGCGAATGCAGGTTCATCCTGGCATTGTCGTGGGTCAATTGCAGCGTCGCATCAATCGATATGACTTGCTAAAAAAACACCAGGTCAAGGTTCGGTCTATCTTAACCGCCTCGGGCGCGGCCGATGGCTGGGGAAATACTTATCCTTTGGAGAATTGAGCATGTCTGCGTATAGCAATCAAGTGAGGGCTTATGTCGAGCGTTATCAAGCAGAAGTCCGACCCGATGGACTTATCGACCCACACGAAGTCGCTGCGTGGGCATACAAGAATGGCCTGCACAAGCCTAACCTCAAAACCGTTATTGACTCCATCGCGACCGATATTGCCCAAGTTTTCCGCGAAGAGTATCGAACTGACCCGTCGGGTCGCCGTTATCGAGCCAAGCATGCGGTCAAGTCCAAAAAGGACAACAAGACCATGGCTCTATGGGCGGATATCGACGATGACAATGCGCCGCGCTCGCACTTTGTCAATTCTTTCGCTCAGCGTCGACAGCAAATCGTCGGCGATTGTTTTCAGCTAAAGACTGACGTTGAAGTGTACAACTCGAAGAGCCCAGATGCGGATCCTATTCAACTCGTACTCGACTTCACGTACGACGTCGAGGAGTTGATGCTGCCCTACAGCCAAAAGGCTGCCTGAACAGACGTCGAGCACTCATGCAAACGGACCCGAGCGCCATGACCTACGGCGTCGCTAAAGCATCCAGCCTCTCGGATAAACGCTGCAGCCATTCTCTCCGCTGACGATCATAGGTATGCCGGTTGTACACACCCTGCACGCCAGGAAGCATATGCCCCAGGATTGACTCAGCCACTTCGTTTGGGCAATCCATGGACGCCAACAGGGTGCGAACCGTCCGACGCAGGTCATGCGGCGCCCAATGCGTGACTGTCAGCCGCGGCCGCTGGTCCTCCGGGCGAGTCTTGGAATACGGCTGATGATAGTGCACAGCCGTTTGAATTACCTTCTGCTCGATGGGCCCGCCCACCCTGGCCGGAAACAAATACCCATCGCCGGCCACCGCCAGACGCCGGCTTACGATCTGCGCGGCCCGGCCAAACAGCGGCACCCGCAGATCCGTCGCGCCCGGCCGGCGGGCATTCTTGGTCTTCTCTTTCGGGATCGTCCACCAAAGGCCATCCTCCTCTTCGGCGATCTCGGCCGCCTCCATGGAAGCAATCTCAGAGCCGCGCGTGCCCGTCCACAGATACATCGCCAGCGCGTCGTCCACGATACGGCTGAAGTTCGGCAACCAGCGAATCAGCTCGCCCACTTCGGCCTCAGAAAGCACACGCTTCGCCTGGCCGACGGCCTTTCCCTCGATCTTCTTCCCATTGCTTCGCAGCCGGCCGCGCATGATCTGGCGCCACCAGTTCGGGGTGTCTTCCCTGAGCCGCCCAGCATCGAGGCCGTAATCCCAGGCGGCCCCCAGTTCAGAACGCAGCCTGCCAGCCTGGACCGGGATGTGCGCGAACGAATTGAGCAGATCGAATGCAATCGCACGGGTGACCGCCTCCGGGAGCATGTCCGCAATTGGCGCAAGCATTGTGTCAAACATACGACGGATCTCTTTCGCCCCCTTGAGTGCGCGATTGCGCTCCACGTGACCCACCAGGTAGTCGGCGCACAGCCGTCGCACCGTGTACGGACCGGCGTGCGGTAAACTTCCGTTTTCGACCGTGCGCGCCTTGGAGCGTGCCTCGCGTTTTTCTGCTGCCACATCGCGTCCACTGTCCCGGGCAGCCCTGAGCTCCTCCCACTGGACAATGGCCGCCGCTGGCGACATCGCCGGCCATGCCCCGATCTTCGTCTGCTTCATGCGGCCGTCGACTGGTGACTTGTAGCGGTAGATCCACGTGCGCCGGGTGGCGGTGCATTCGAGGCGGAGGCCCGGATGGTCTGCGATCGTCATGTGCTCTCCCGACTTGAGGAGCTTGGCAGCGCGCGCGTCGAATTGCATGGCGTAGGATTTCAGTAGCGTAGGTTTTGCCGGAATGGCATGCGCACACCCCGGCGTGGTTTTTTCGGGATGATACGCTAGAAACCTACGCTGACGACAGGAGTGTAGGCGAGTGACGATGAGTGTTGACGAGATGAACGAAAGCCCCCAGATTGGCCTGGAAGCCGCGCCAGCAAAGGGTTCGCGCGGAAAAACCAAAGTAGATCAGGCCACTACGGAATCGCCCGCAGAACGTCACACCCCCATGATGCAACAGTATCTCCGCATCAAGGCAGACCACCCCGACACCCTGCTGTTCTACCGCATGGGTGACTTCTACGAACTCTTCCACGACGATGCCGAAAAAGCCGCGCGCCTGCTCGACATCACGCTGACCGCGCGCGGCGCATCCAACGGAGTGCCGATCCGCATGGCCGGCATCCCCTTCCATTCGGCGGACCAGTACCTGGCGCGCCTGGTGAAGCTGGGCGAATCCGTGGCGATCTGCGAGCAGATCGGCGACCCGGCCACCAGCAAGGGGCCGGTGGAGCGCAAGGTGGTGCGCATCGTCACCCCCGGCACGCTGACCGATGCCGCGCTGCTGCCGGACAAGGCCGATACCTTCCTGATGGCAGTGCACCAGCAGACCACGCGCCGCGGCGTCAGCAAGACCGGGCTGGCGTGGCTGAACCTGGCCAGCGGCGAGCTGCGCCTGATGGAATGCGAAGCGGCGCAACTGGGCCGCGAACTGGAGCGCATCCGCCCGGCCGAGCTGCTGTATGCCGACGGCATCGAGCTGCCCGCGCTGGCGTGCGCGCGTACCCGCCTGCCCGAATGGCATTTCGACCAGGACGCCGGCACGCGCCGGCTGCGCGAGCAGCTGGGCGTGGCCAGCCTGGACCCGTTCGGCTGTGCCGGGCTGGGTGCCGCGCTGGGCGCGGCCGGCGCGCTGCTGAACTACGCCGCCACCACACAGGGCCAGTCGCTGCGCCATGTGCAGGGCGTGAAGGTGGAGCGCGAATCAGAGTACGTCGGCCTGGATTCCGCCACCCGGCGCAACCTGGAGCTGACCGAGACCCTGCGCGGCGGCGAGTCGCCGACGCTGTTCTCGCTGCTGGACACCTGCTGCACGGCCATGGGCAGCCGCGCGCTGCGCCACTGGCTGCACCACCCGCTGCGCGACCCGGCGCTGCCGCAGGCACGCCAGCAGGCCATCGGCGTGCTGATCGACCTGGGCACCGATGCCTTGCGCACGGCGCTGCGCCGGCTGGCGGACGTTGAGCGCATCACCTCGCGGCTGGCGCTGCTCAATGCGCGGCCGCGCGACCTGTCCTCGCTGCGCGACACCTTGCGCGCGCTGCCTGAGGTGCAGGCCTGCATCCGCGACGACCAGGGCAGCACCCTGCTGGCGCAGACCCTGCACGACCTGGCCGTGCCGCAGGACTGCCTGGACCTGCTGGTGCGCGCCGTGGCCGAAGAGCCGGCCACGGTGGTGCGCGACGGCGGCGTGATTGCGCGCGGCTACGATGCCGGCCTGGATGAACTGCGCGACATCTCCGAGAACTGCGGCCAGTTCCTGATCGACCTGGAAACGCGCGAACGCGCCCGCACCGGCATTGCCAACCTGCGCGTCGAGTTCAACCGCGTGCATGGCTTCTATATCGAGGTCACCAACGGCCAGGCCGACAAGGTGCCCGACGACTACCGCCGCCGCCAGACGCTGAAGAATGCCGAGCGCTATATCACGCCTGAGCTGAAGGCCTTCGAAGACAAGGCGCTGTCGGCGCAGGACCGCGCGCTCGCGCGCGAGAAGCAGCTCTACGACGGCCTGCTGCAGGCGCTGCTGCCGCATATCGGCGAGCTCCAGCGGGTGGCGGGCGCGCTGGCGCGCCTGGACGTGCTGACGGCACTGGCCGAGCGCGCGCAGACGCTGGACTGGTCCGCGCCGGAGCGCGTCGCCGAGAACGTGGTCGACATCGTGCAGGGCCGCCATCCGGTGGTCGAAGGCCAGCTCGCGGCGGAGTCGGTGGCGTTCATCGCCAACGACTGCCAGCTCAATGAAGCGCGCAAGCTCTTGCTGATCACCGGCCCGAACATGGGCGGCAAGTCGACCTTCATGCGCCAGACCGCACTGATCGTGCTGCTGGCCTGTGTCGGCGCCTACGTGCCGGCGCGGCGCGCCGTGATCGGGCCGATCGACCGCATCTTTACCCGCATCGGCGCCGCCGATGACCTCGCGGGCGGCCGCTCAACCTTCATGGTGGAGATGACCGAGGCCGCCGGCATCCTGCACCACGCGACCCCGGCTTCGCTGGTGCTGATGGACGAGATCGGACGCGGCACGTCGACCTTCGACGGGCTGGCGCTGGCCTGGGCCATCGCGCGCCACCTGCTGTCGCACAACCGCAGCCATACCCTCTTCGCCACGCATTACTTCGAGCTGACACAGCTGCCGCAAGAGTTCCCGCAGGCAGCCAACGTGCACCTGTCGGCAGTCGAGCATGGCGACGGCATTGTCTTCCTGCACGCGGTGCAGGACGGCCCTGCCAGCCAGAGCTACGGCCTGCAGGTAGCGCAGCTGGCCGGCGTGCCGCAGCCGGTGATCCGCGCCGCGCGCAAGCACCTGGCCTGGCTGGAGCAGCAATCGGCCGACGCCACGCCCACACCGCAGCTGGACCTGTTCGCGGCGCCGCCAACGCCAGAGGACGACGAGGACGACTTCGGCGCCGCCCCGGCGACCGTGTCCGGGCCGCTGGCGCCCGCGCTCGCACCCGAACAGGCCGCGCTGGTCGATGCGCTGGCCGGCCTGGACCCCGACACCCTGACGCCGCGCGCCGCACTGGAGGCGCTGTACCGGCTCAAGGCACTGGCAGGCGAGGCGCTCGACGCCGCATGAACGCTGCGCGCCGTGCCCTGCTTGCCATGCTGCTGCCGCTGCTTTGCACGGCCGGCATGGCATCGGCCGCGCCCGCGGGCCGCAACGCCAAGGCCCCGGCCAGGCCACAGCTGACGCGCATCGCGCTGATCGCCGACCTGCCCCAGTGGCCGGCCGCGGAGGCCAACGCGGCAGCACTGCTCGACTACTTCGGCGAGCGCAAGCTGGACCTGGTCATTCATGCCGGCGGCATCAAGGGCGATACGGAATCGTGCAGCGATGCTGTGCTGGGCAGCCGCCAGCAACTGCTGAACCAGTCGCCGCTACCGCTGGTCTACGTGCCCGGCGAGACCGACTGGTCCGAATGCCGGCTGCCGGTCAACGGCGGCTTTGACGCGGTCGAGCGCCTGAACCGGCTGCGTGAGCTGTTCTTCCCTGAAGACGCCACGCTCGGCCGGCATCCGCGGCCGCTGCTGCGGCAGTCGGACCAGGCGCTGTTCCGCAGTTTCCGCGAGAACATGCGCATGGAGGTGGGCGATATCCTGCTCGTCGGCATGAACCTGCCGGGCGACAACAACCACTACCGCGACGAAGGCGGGCGCAACGGCGAGTTCGAGGACCGGCGCGAGGCCAACCGCCAGTGGCTGGCGCGCGCGTTCTCGGTGGCGCGGCAACGCGACCTGAACGGCATCGTGGTGGTGGTCCACGCCGACCCGCATTTTGCCAACGGCTGGGAGAAGAAAGGCCGCCCGACGCTGCTCGACGGCTTCATGCGCCACCGCACCCGCGATGGCTACCTGGAATTCAAGCGCCAGCTGCGCGAGCTGGCCGGTCGTTTCCGCGGCCAGGTGCTGCTGGTGCATGCTGGCGGAAACGGGGCCAACGGGGCCGACAACGGCTTCGGCATCGACAAGCCGCTGCGCGATGCGGCCGGCAAGGTCATGCAGAACTTCACGCGCGTGTCGCTGCCCACCGACACGGTCGCGCAATGGGCCGAGCTGGTGATCACGCCAGGCGCGGCGTCACCGTTCGCGGTCATGCTCAAGGACGCACCGGTGTTGCACTGAGGCGGCTTGCCGGCCGAAAACGAAAAAGCCGGCTGCGGCCGGCTTTTTCTTGGGGTGCGGAATACGATCCGTGCAGCGCGATCAGTGCAGCGTGCGCGGCGTGTCGTCGTCCTCGTCCTCATCCACGACTTCAACGCCCGAGGCGCCATGGGCGTGGCCGTGCTCGATTTCTTCGGCGGTGGCCTCGCGGACTTCGGAGACCTTCAGCCAGAAGCGCAGCGCCATGCCGGCCAGCGGATGGTTGCCATCCAGCACGACCTTGTCCTCGGCCACGTCGGTCACGGTGTAGATGACGGAGTCCTCTTCGTCGCCGTCCTCGGGCATGCCTTCGAACTGCATGCCGACTTCCAGCGGCTCGGGGAAGCGGTTGCGCGGCTCGACCTTCACCATATCGGCGTCGTAGTCGCCGAACGCGTCTTCCGGCTCCAGCTGCAGCTGGGTCTCGAAGCCCGCGTCATGACCGTCGAGCGCTTCCTCGATCTTGGGGAACGTGCCATCATACCCGCCGTGCAAATAAACCATGGCTTCATCTGACTCCTCGATCAGATTGCCTTGTGTGTCCGATAGCTTGTACATCACGGACACCACAGTATTCTTAGCGATTTTCAATTCTTGACTCCATGAACGATTCCGCATTATACGCGCAGGCCCTGCCCCCTGGCCCCGTCGATCCAGACACTCCGCTCGACCTGCTTGGTGGCATGACGCCTGCTGCATTCATGCGGGATGTCTGGCATCGCAAGCCCCTGGTGATTCGACAGGCAGTACCCGGAATCGTGCCGCCTGTGTCGCGCGAGGCGCTTTTCGACCTGGCCGACAGCGACGACGTCGAATCGCGCCTGGTGACGCACTTCCGCAACCGCTGGAAACTCGCGCATGGCCCATTTGCGCGCGAAAACCTGCCCGGCGTCAAGACCCGCCAGTGGACCCTGCTGGTGCAAGGGGTAAATCTGCACGACGCCGCCGCGGCGGAGCTGATGGGCCGCTTCCGTTTCGTGCCCGATGCGCGCCTAGACGACCTGATGATCAGCTACGCCACCGACGGCGGCGGCGTGGGCCCGCACTTCGATTCCTACGACGTGTTCCTGCTGCAAGTCTCGGGCCGGCGCCGCTGGCGCATTTCGTCGCAGACCAGCCTTGAGCTGATCCCGGACATGCCGCTGAAGATCCTCGCCGACTTCAACGCGGAACAGGAATGGGTGCTCGAACCCGGCGACATGCTCTACCTGCCGCCGCAATATGCGCACGATGGCATTGCCGAGGGCGAATGCATGACCTGCTCGATCGGCTTCCGCGCGCCGGCCTACCGCGAACTGGCCGGGCATTTCCTGGCCTGGCTGTCTGAAACGGTCGAAGACAACGAAGACCTCGGCGGCCGTTATGCCGACGCCGGCGAGCGCGCCGCCACGCGGCCCGCGCAGTTGCCCGCCGGCATGGCCAAGGCAGTTGCCGAGCGGCTCAAGGCGCTGCAATGGAATAGCCAGATGGTGTCTGAATTCCTCGGCAGCCATCTGTCAGAACCCAAGCCTGGCGTGGAATTCGCAGAGATACCTGACATGCCGTTGCGCCGTTATGCGACACTGGCGGCCCGCCATGGCGTCGTCCTGCCATCGGCATCGATTGCGCTTTACGACCGCGCGAATTTCTTCCTCAATGGAGAAGCCTACGAGCCGCCGGCCGAACTGATGCAGTGGCTGAAAAAGTTGGCCGATTATCGGCAACTTAGTGGCGAAGATGTTGCGGCTTGCGCGGATCTACCCGATCTGATGGAAACTTTCCATCACTGGACGCTGGAAGGATGGCTGCAATTGGGACCGCGGCTGTAATAATGCGTAACATTGCGAATCAGTAAATTTCGGCGCTACACAAGCCGGGAAAACGCGGATATAATCGTTGGCTGGCTAGTACTGTGGACCATTGCATTTGTCGGGACCCGGGAGGGCCTCTATTTTGCAGTTCAAGAGCGATAATTACCGGTAATTATTCATCGCCTGTTTTCCGTTATTACAAGTTAAAGGACGAACAATGAAGAAGTCTCTCCTGATCGCATCGCTGCTGGCCGCTGTTGCTCTCGCCGCTTGCGGCAAGAAGGAAGAAGCTGCCGCTCCGGCCGCTGAAACGGCTGCTCCGGCTGCTGCCGCTCCGGCTGCTGAAGCTTCGGCTCCCGCTGCTGCAGCCCCGGCTGCTGCCGCTGCTGACGCTTCGGCTCCCGCTGCTGAAGCCCCGGCTGCTGCCGCTGCTGACGCTTCGGCTCCGGCTGCCAAGCAGTAATCGGTTCCTGACCGATGAAAAAACCGGCCTTCGGGCCGGTTTTTTTATTTGGGCGCCGCTACCGCACTGCGCCCTGCTGCATCCAGGTATCCCTCAGACGCGCACTGCCTGCCAGTCCAGGCCCTCGTCCTGGTCTGCCACCAGCACCTCGGACGGCAGCGCACCCAATGCCACCGCCAGCGCCCCGGTTGCCAGCTCACGCGTATTGTTCTGCTTGCTGAGGTGGGCCGCGACCACGCGGTTCAGGCCGGCATGGGCAACTTGCGCCAGGATGCTGGCCGCCACTTCATTGGCCAGGTGGCCGAAGTCCCCGCCAATGCGCCGCTTCAGCGAAGCCGGATAGACCGAATTGCGCAGCATCTCGCGGTCATGGTTGCATTCCAGCACCAGCGCATCCACGCCTGCCAGGCGCGCCGTCACGTAGGGCGTCTCCATGCCCGCATCGGTCAGCACGCCCAGCCTCGCCTGCCCGTCCGACAAGACGAACTGCACCGGCTCGCGCGCATCGTGCGGCACGGTGTACGGCAGCACCTGCAGTCCGCCGATGGCAAAGGCATGGTCGGCGCAGCAGACGCGCACATCGGCCGCATCGGCGCCACGCAGGTGCGAAGTCGCCAGCCAGGTACCGTGGCTGGTGTAGACCGCCAGGCGATGGCGGGCTGCAAAGGCATAGGCCGAGCCGACGTGGTCGCCATGCTCGTGCGTGACCAGCACGGCGTCGAGCTGGTCCGGCGCGACGCCCAGGCGCTCCAGGCGCCGGGCGGTCTCGCGGATGCCGAAGCCGCAGTCCAGCAGCACGCGCGTGGTGGTGGTGTCTTCGCGGGATTCGATCAGCAGCGAGTTGCCCTCGCTGCCGCTGCCGAGGAAGGCGAAGCGCATCATGGCCGCGCCCTCCCCGCCAGGCACCGGCCAGGAAGGCCGGCTGGCAAGCCAGCAGTCATGCGCCGGCTCAGTGCAGTTGCTCGTCGATCAGCGACAGAATGCGCTTGCCGATTTCGCCGTTCTCAGGCTGGCCGGCATCGTTGAGCACCGTCACCAGCGTGCCGCTGCCCGTGCCCTTGAGCGCCACGCGATACTTCTTGGCGGTCTTGGAATCTTCCGGCTTGGTGAACAGCTTGGAGAAGAAGCCACGGCTGTCGGCAACGGTGCGCGGGTCGACATAGCGCACGTAGTACAGGCCCTGGCCACGGTCGCGGTCTTCCACGGTGAAGTTCACGCGGTCCAGCGACAGGCCGACCGAGCGCCAGGCGCGGTCGAACGGTTCGGGCAGCTGCAGCGCCGGGGCGCCGTTGACCTGGGACAGGTACGACTTGGCCGGCGCGGCGCCATCGGCACCAGCGGCGGCTGCGGTGCCGGCAGCGGCGGCCGTGCCCGCAGCGGCTGCGGCATTGCCCGCCGCCGCCGGGTTCTTGGCCATGCGGTCGGCCTGTTCCTTCTGCACGCCCAGGCGCTGGGCCAGGCGCGACAGGAATTCGGCTTCCAGCTCAGGATCGGCCGGACGCGGGGTCCAGACCGTGCTCGACTTGTCGATGCCGGTCAGCTGCTCCTGCGCGCCGCGGTGGCTGATGAAGACCTCCAGCGTGCCATTCTGCGAGCGCTCGACGCGGGTGCGGAACTTGTCGCGCTCCGAGGTCGAGTACAGGCCGTCGAAGACCTTGCCGATGGTGTTGCGGATGATGTCCTGCGGGATCTTGGCGCGGTTCTCGGCCCAGTCCGTTTCCATGATGCCGGTCTCGGGCGAGTCCTGCACCAGCAGGAATCCGCTTTCCTGCCAGAAGCCGCGCAGCTGCTGCCACAGCTGGTCGCCGCGCATGCCGTTGCTGATCACCAGCCAGCGCTGGTTGCCATCACGCTCCATGCGGATGCCCTGGGCGGAGGGCAGCACGTTCTCGCTCGGGGATTGCTCGCGCACCTTGGTGGCCTGGCTGTACGTCGACAGCGTCGAGGTGCCGTTCGCATCGGGCACCGAATAGCGGCGATCGCCCTCCAGCTTGGTCAGGTCGGGCGGGATATCCAGCGTAGGCGTGCGCTTCGAGGCCGACGACTTGTAGTCGATCTTGTCCGGCTGCATCGCTTCGTTGATGCTGCTGCAGCCGGTGATCACGCCAGCGGCGAGCACGGGCACAACCAGGGCGGCGCGGCGGACTTGCGTCGCGCCGCGGCGGTTAAGCTTCAGTTTCATTGACACGCAATCCTAGTAGGTGAGGCGACAGCAGGACGCCGCGAAAGATCAGGCCAGCAGGCCGGCGGCGGCCAGTGCCTTGCGTACATAGTCGTGGTTGGCCTCGGACAGAGGGGTCAGCGGCAGGCGGATACCGCCTTCCATCCTGCCCATCTGCTGGAGCGCCCACTTGACCGGGATCGGGTTGGCCTCGATGAACATGGCCTTGTTCAGCCCGATCAGTTCCATGTGCAGGCGGCGCGCGGTGACGACGTCGCCCTTGAGCGCCGCGACGCACATCTCGTGCATCTTGCGCGGTGCCACGTTGGCGGTGACCGAGATATTACCGTGGCCGCCCAGCAGGATCAGCGCCACCGCGGTGGGGTCATCGCCGCTGTAGATGGCAAAGCCTTCCGGCGCGTCCTTGATCAGCTGCGCGGCGCGGTCGATATTGCCCGTCGCTTCCTTGACGCCGACGATGCCCGGCACCTGCGCCAGGCGCAGGATGGTCTCGTTGTTCATGTCCGCGACCGTACGGCCCGGCACGTTGTACAGCAGCACCGGCAGCTCCACCGCTTCGGCGATGGTGCGGAAATGCCGGTACATGCCTTCCTGGGTCGGCTTGTTGTAGTACGGCACGACCTGCAGCGACGCATCGGCGCCCACCTTCTTGGCGAAGGCGGTCAGCTCGATGGCCTCCTTGGTGGAGTTGCCGCCGGTGCCCGCGATGATCGGAATGCGCTTGCCGGCCTGTTCCACGGCAACGCGGATCAGTTCGCAGTGCTCCTCGACGGAAACCGTCGGGGACTCGCCGGTGGTGCCCACGATCACGATGCCGTCGGTGCCTTCGGCCACGTGCCAGTCGACCAATGCGCGCAGGGCCGGGAAGTCCAGGCTGCCGTCTTCATGCATCGGGGTAACGATGGCGACGATGCTGCCGGTAATCTGTGTCATAACGTTAAGGAATTCGGGATGCGAATAACGGGATTGTACCGGAACCGCAGGCCGCTTCGACCGCCGCCCGGACAGGGGTTGATACCAACTGTTTCAACGTGTGCAGCGGCATTCTCGCCGACAGCGCCATGGCTGGCTCAGGCGTCGAGCCGGTAGCGTGCCGGCGCGGGCGCATCGGCGCCCGCAGCCGCCTCGCGCACCGCACATATCCGCTGCATGAAGGCTGTTTTCGGCACTTCGACCAGGCCATCCTCATAGGCGACCACGCGCAGGCCATACTGGCGCGCCACTTCGAGCAATTCGCCCGGCCGCAGCAGGAAATCCGGCCGCGACGGCTTGCCGACGGTTTCATTGCCGGCAGCAAAAGTTTCGTAGATCCACACGCCGCCGGGCGCCAGCGCCGCCGCCAAGTGCGGCCACAGCGGCCGGTGCAGGTAATTGGTGACGACGATGGCGTCGAACGGCGCCTCGCCGGCCAGCGGCCAGGCGCCCTGCTCCAGGTCGGCCACCCGGCCGGTCACGCCGGCCGGCAGGCCGGCGATGGCCTCGGCGTCGCGGTCGACGGCCAGCACCGCATGGCCGCGCGCCGCCAGCCAGGCGGCATGGCGGCCGCTGCCGCAGGCCAGGTCCAGCACCCGCGCGCCGGGGCGCAGCAGGTGGGCCCAGCGGGCAACCCAGGGGGACGGGGCAGAAATCCCAGTATGCATCATGGCGTTCCCCGGCACGTCAATGCAGCAGCATCACGATCGGGCGCAGCAGCAGCTCGATCAGCGACATCAGCACATTGACCACCGGCGTCATCCAGACCGTGGTGATCACCCCCGCGGCCACCAGCGCCAGCACCACGAAGATGCCGTACGGCTCGATGCGCGACACCGCGCGGGCAATGCCCTGCGGCAGCAGCGCGGTCAGCACGCGGCCGCCGTCCAGCGGCGGCACCGGAAACAGGTTGAAGGCCGCCACCACCAGGTTGACGCGCACGCCCGCCAGCGCCATCTCGCCGAAAAACGGCTCGCGCACGCCGCCCCAGGTCAGGCCGATGGCCAGCAGCACCCAGACGAAGGCCTGCACCACATTGCTGGCCGGCCCCGCCAGCGCCACCCACATGCCGTGCCAGCGCGGGTTGCGCAGGCGCTCGAACGCCACCGGCACCGGCTTGGCGTAGCCGAACACGAACTGGCCGCTGGTCATGATGTAGAGCAGCAGCGGCACCGCGATGGTGCCGATCGGATCGATATGGCGGATCGGGTTCAGGCTGACGCGCCCGAGCGCATAGGCCGTGTCGTCGCCGAAAAGCTTGGCCACGTAGCCGTGCGAGGCCTCATGCAGCGTGATGGCGAACAGCACCGGCAGGGCATAGACCGCGAAGGTCTGGATAAGGGAGGAATCCATGGTCCCTATTGTAACGGCCCGGCGCCGCCCGGGCGCACGCTTGTGCACCCGCCAGGCGGGGTGGCAGCGCCCGGGGGAACTCAGAGCCCGAAGCGCTCGACGTCGCCGCGGCCCGCGCGGATCAGCTCGGGCTCGCCGCTGGTCAGGTCGATCACCGTGGTCGGCTGCGCCGGCGCCGGGCCGCCGCACACCACCAGGTCAAGCTGCTTCTCCAGCCGCGCGCGGATTTCCGCCGGGTCGTTGAGCGGCGCTTCGTCGCCCGGCATCTGCAGCGTGGCCGAGATCAGCGGCTCGCCGGTTTCGCCCAGCAGCGCCAGCGGAATCGCGTGTTCGGGCACGCGCACGCCGATGGTCTTGCGCGCCGGGTGCGACAGCCGCCGCGGCACTTCCTTGGTCGCCTCCAGGATGAACACGTAGGGGCCCGGCGTGGCGCCCTTGAGCCAGCGGTACTGCCGGTTGTCGACGCGGGCAAAGTTGCCGAGCTCGGACAGGTCGCGGCACATCAGCGTCAGGTGGTGGCGGTCATCGATGCCGCGCAGCCGGCGCAGGCGCTCGACGGCGCCCTTGTCGTCGAGCCGGCAGGCCAGCGCATAGCTGGAATCGGTCGGCAGCGCAATCAGGCCGCCCTTCTGCAGGATCTGGGCGGCCTGCTTGACCAGGCGCGACTGCGGATTGAGCGGATGGATCTCGAAGTACTGTGACATGGACCAGGGAGGCGGATTCGGACGGATCGGAGCGGAATCTGGGGGGTACCCCGGCCAGGCCGGGCTTGCGCCTACCAGTCGTGCCAGACCGGCGTCACCGTCGGCGGCAGCGGCGGCAGCTTGCCCAGCTCGACGCGCCCTTCGCCGGGGCCGTGGAAGTCCGTGCCGCGCGAGGCCAGCAGCCCGTAGTGGCGGGCCACCTCGGCATAGCGGCGGTACTGGTCGGGCGTGTGGCTGCCGGTCACGACCTCGACGGCGCCACCGCCCAGCGCAGTGAACTCATCGAACAGCGCGTCGTGCTGGGTATCGGTGTAATGGTAGCGGCCCGGGTGCGCCATCACCGCGATGCCGCCGGCGGCGCGGATCCAGCCGACTGCGTCGGCCAGGCTGGCCCAGCGGTGGCCGACATAGCCGGGGCGGCCTTCCGACAGGTACTCGCTGAAGACCTCGCCCACGGTGGCGCAACGGCCCTGGTCGACCAGCCAGCGCGCAAAGTGCGTGCGCGAGATCAGGTCCGGGTTGCCCACGTGCTGCAGCGCCCCTTCATAGGCGCCGGTGATGCCCACCTTTGCCAGCGCGTCAGCGATATCGCGCGCGCGGCGCGCGCGGCCCGAGCGGGTATCGGTCAGGCCGTCGATCAGTTCCGGGCAGTGCGGGTCGATCTGCAGCCCGACGATATGCACGGTCTGCCCGGCCCAGGTCACCGAGATCTCCACGCCAGGCACATAGCGCATGCCGAATTCCTCGGCCGCGGCACGCGCCTCGGCCTGCCCGCCCAGTTCGTCGTGGTCGGTCAGCGCCCAGAATGCGACCCCCGCGTCGCGGGCGATCTCGGCGATGGCGCGCGGCGCCAGCGTGCCGTCGGACACGGTGGAATGGCAATGCAGGTCGGCATTGATGGCGTGGGCGTTTTGCATGGAGCCATTCTACTCCCGTCGCCCCCTGCATGCGTGACGCCGGCGCACCCTGGAAAGCCCTGCCGGCAACGCTGGCGTCGGCGGAAACGGGCGATGTGCGGGGTATAGTCGGGCCTTGCACCGTCCTTTTTGCGGGCACCTGGCGTGCCCGCCACGCCCAATGCCCACCGCTACCCCCCTCACACCAGCCCCCGTCACCACCACCGATGTCCTGATCGTGGGCGCCGGCCCGGTCGGGCTCTTTGCCGCGTTCCAGGCCGGCGTGCTCGGCCTCAGATGCGAGCTGATCGATGTGCTCGACCGCGCCGGCGGCCAGTGCACCGAGCTCTACCCCGAAAAACCGATCTACGACATCCCCGCCGTGCCGGGCTGCCTGGCGCAGGACCTGGTCGACCGGCTGCTGGAGCAGTGCGCGCCGTTCGACTTCCCGATGCACTTCGGCCAGCGCGCGGAAAGCTTGTCCGAAATCCCGCGGCAGCCGGCACCTGACGGGCATGCTGCCCATGAGCGCCTGCTGGTCACCACCGACAGCGGCAAGCGCTTCGATGTGGCCGCGGTGCTGGTCTGCTCCGGCGCGGGCGCATTCGCGCCGCAGCGCGTGGCGCTGCCCGAAGCACCGGCGCTGGAAGGCCGCCACGTGCACTACGCCGTGCGCGATGTGTCGCGCTTTGCCGGCAAGCGCGTGGTGGTGGCCGGCGGCGGCGACTCGGCGCTGGACTGGGCGCTGGCGCTGCGCAAGGTGGCCGCGCGCGTGACGCTGGTGCACCGGCGCGAAGGCTTCCGCGCGGCCGACGGCACCGTCGCGGAAATGCGCGAGGCGGCGGCGGCCGGCGAGATGGATTTCGTGGTCGGCATGCTCGGCGCCCTGCGCACCGAAGGCCAGGACGGCCCGCTGACCGAGGTCGAGGTGCGCACCCGCGACGGCAGCACGGTGCTGCCCGCCGATGAACTGGTGGCGCTGTACGGCCTGGTGTCCGAGCCGGGCCCGATCGCGCAGTGGGACATGGACATGCGCGCCGGCCGCATCCTGGTCGATACCACCACCTATGAAAGCTCGCGCCGCGGCATCTTTGCCGCGGGCGATATCGCCTACTACACCAACAAGCAGAAGCTGATCCTGTCAGGCTTCCACGAGGCCGCGCTGGCATTGCGCCGCGCCTACCACTACGCCTTCCCGGAAAAGGCGCTGGTGCATGTGCACACCAGCAACAACGCCGCGCTGAAGGAAAAGCTGACGCACGCCTGAGCGGCGGCGCCGGCGCTCACACCGCGCCGCAGAACGATTCCACCAGCGCCGCCACGGCGGCGGGCTGGTCGTGATGCAGCATGTGGCCGGCATCATCGACCACCGCTTCACGGAAGTCACGGAAGGCGCGGAAGCGCTCCTTGAATTCGTCGATGGCCTGCTTGTGGGCGATATTGCGCAGCGTCTCCGAATCGCGCGCTTCCACATGCAGCACGGGCGAGCTGACCTGCTCCCAGATCGCCATCACCTCATCGAGCCGGTACAGCATCGGGTTGACCAGCTTGTGCGCCGGGTCTCCCAGGATCTCCCAGCGGCCCTCGGCATTGCGGCGCGACCAGTGCTCGGCCAGGAAGGCGGCGCGGTCGTCGGGCAGGCGCGGGTTGGTCTTCTGCAGCCGGGCGGCGACGCCGTCCACGCTGTCATACGTCTTCAGCTCCGAGCCGGTGCGCAGTTCGTCGAGCCAGCGCGCATAGCGCTTCGGCGCATGCACCGGCCGCGTCGCCGTCATGCCGAAGCCCTCCAGGTCCACCACGCGGCGCACGCGCTGCGGGCGGATGCCGGCATACAGGCAGATCACGTTGGCGCCCATGCTGTGGCCGACCAGGTCGACCTGGCCGTCGGGCTCGTAATGGTCGAGCAAGGCCTCCAGGTCGGCGATATAGTCCGCGAACCAGTACGACTGCGTGCCCGGGTAGCGCGTGGGCCAGTCGGTCTCGCCAAACCCGCGCCAGTCGGGCGCAATCACATGCCAGTCGCCGCGCAGGTGATCGACCAGGAACTGGAACGACGCGGCCACATCCATCCAGCCATGCAGCATGAACAGCTTGCGCGCGCCGGGCTTGCCCCAGTGGCGCACGTGGTAGCGCAGCCCGCGCAACGTGATAAATTCAGACCGCGAGGTTTCCTTGATTGTCATTGTCTCCACCCTGGCGCGTGGGTCTTCCTGCCGCCGGGCGCGGCGCCACGGGGGCTGGCGAGGGAAGCCCACACAAAATAGAACGATCGTTCGCTTGAGCGCATTATAGCGGCCGCCGCCATCTCGGGGGCCGCCATTGCCGCGATCCGAACCTACCGGAGACCCTGGATGGCCGCAGCTGCCTTGCCGGCAAGCCGGCGCGACGACTATCGCGCCCTGTATGAATCCTTCCGCTGGGAAATTCCCCCGCATTTCAATATCGCCGAGGCCTGCTGCGGGCGCTGGGCGCGCGACCCGGCCACGATGGACCGCATCGCGGTCTATACCGAGCACGAGGACGGCCGCCGCAACGCGCATGCCTTTGCCCATATCCAGGCCGAAGCCAACCGCCTGTCGGCGGCGCTGCGCGCACTGGGCGTGGCGCGCGGCGACCGCGTGGCAATCGTGATGCCGCAGCGGATCGAGACCGTGATCGCGCATATGGCGATCTACCAGCTCGGCGCCATCGCCATGCCGCTGTCGATGCTGTTCGGGCCCGAGGCGCTGGCCTACCGCATCGCACACAGCGAAGCCAACGTGGCGATCGCCGACGAGACTTCCATCGACAATGTGCTGGCCGCGCGCCCGGAATGCCCGACGCTGGCCACCGTGATTGCCGCCGGCGGCGCGCATGGCCGCGGCGACCACGACTGGGACGTGCTGCTGGCCGCGCAGTTGCCCGTCTTTACCGCCGAGCAGACCAAGGCTGACGAAGCCGCCGTGCTGATCTACACCAGCGGCACCACCGGTCCGCCCAAGGGCGCGCTGATCCCGCACCGCGCGCTGATCGGCAACCTGACCGGCTTTGTCTGCTCGCAGAACTGGTATCCGCGGGACGACGACGTGTTCTGGAGCCCCGCTGACTGGGCCTGGACCGGCGGCCTGTGGGATGCGCTGATGCCGGCGCTGTATTTCGGCAAACCCATCGTCGGCTACCAGGGACGCTTCTCCGCCGAGCGCGCCTTCGAGCTGCTGGAGCGCTACGCCGTCACCAACACCTTCCTGTTCCCGACCGCGCTCAAGCAGATGATGAAGGCCTGCCCCGAGCCGCGGCAGCGCTACGACATCAGGCTGCGTGCGCTGATGAGCGCCGGCGAGGCCGTGGGCGAGACCGTGTTCGGCTGGTGCCGCGATGCGCTGGGCGTGATCGTCAACGAGATGTTCGGCCAGACCGAGATCAACTACATCGTCGGCAACTGCACCGCGCAGAACGACGACAACCAGCTGGGCTGGCCGGCACGGCCGGGCTCGATGGGGCGCCCCTATCCGGGCCACCGCGTGCAGGTGATCGACGACGAAGGCCACCCCTGCCCGCCCGGCGAAGACGGCGAGGTGGCGGTGTGCGCCACCGACAGCGCCGGGCATCCGGACCCGGTGTTCTTCCTCGGCTACTGGAAGAACGAGGCCGCCACCGCGGGCAAGTACACCGAGCGCGACGGCCTGCGCTGGTGTCGCACCGGCGACCTGGCGCGCGTCGATGCCGATGGCTACCTGTGGTACCAGGGGCGTGCCGACGATGTGTTCAAGTCCTCGGGCTACCGCATCGGGCCGAGCGAGATCGAGAACTGCCTGCTCAAGCATCCGGCAGTGTCCAACTGCGCCGTGGTGCCCTCGCCCGACCCCGAGCGCGGCGCCGTGGTCAAGGCCTTCGTGGTGCTGACGCCGTCGGTGGCGCGCTCGTTCGACGGCGACGCAGCGCTGGTCACAGAGCTGCAGGCGCATGTGCGCGGCCAGCTGGCGCCGTATGAATACCCGAAGGCAATTGAGTTCATCGACCAGTTGCCGATGACCACCACCGGCAAGATCCAGCGGCGCGTGCTGCGCCTGCTGGAGGAAGAGCGCGCGGGCAAGCGCGCCTAGCCCCTACCGTTGCGCTTGAAGCGCCAGCCTCACCAATTCCACCGCGCGGCTTCAGTTCATCTTTGTCTTCAGGCTTGCTTCCAAAAAAAAACCCGCCGGCTTTGGGGCTGGCGGGGTCCGGAAATCAGCGATCCTTGCGCAAGGGTCGCTGATAACACCAGGTCAGTTATAGGTGTACACCGCGGTCTTGTTGCTGTTGTTCAGCATCCGGTAGCCGAACAGCACCGCACGAACCGATGTCGGCGTCATGGCTGGAACCGGGGCATCCACTACGAGAGACGTGGAGCCCTTCGGAGCCTGCTGGGACGCGCCATAGGTGCCGTTCGTGTCCACAGTCACCGAAACACCGCCGATCTGCTCGGCAGCAATATTCTGGATCCAGTCGGCCTTGGTCGACGTCTGCGCGCCGGCAAGGCTGCCATTCGGATCCAGGAATGCCAACGTTGCGCTGCCCGGCGTGTTCCACGGCAAGTTGCCAGCCTGGGTGGCGACGATCATGTCGCTCAACAGGGTCTTGTGGTACGTGTAAGTCGCCGTCGTGTTGCTGCCGTAGAACAGCTCGATCTTGTAGCGCTGGCCCTTCGCAGGGAAGGTCGTATCGAGATTGTCGGCATTCTGCGCCCACACCAGCCCCCCCTGATTGTTGGCGAAGGTCGTAGCGGCCGTGCCAGTCAAGCCGGCGGTCCGGCCGATCCAGAAGTTCGGGCAGTTGTAGAACCGCGGGCCAGTGTTCGCGGCATTGTCGCTGCAGCGCGTGGTAGTGCCGACCGTCCCGGTCTTGTTGGTGACATCCATATAGTTCTGGCCGACTTCCTCAGGGACCGGAGCAATATAGACCAGGCCTGCCTTGGGCAGCATCGGGCCGGTAATGCGGGCATAGGCCAGGTTGCCGTTCGCTGTGACACTGCCCGGCCCCTTCGCGTTCACCTGGAATTGCAGGCCGGTCTGGAAGTGGCTGAAGGCCTGGGTATTGGCAGGGTTGAGTTGCTCAACCCTGCGGACCAACGGCCGCACACTGACGTCGACCGGCTGCTGGTTGCCGACCAGCCACCAGGGGCTCGGGTGCGATTGCGTGGCACCGCCGGCGATGTTGCGCGCGACGGTGATCAGGTTGCCGGGATTGCCTCCCGCATCCAGGTACTTGATGTTCAGCACGGCTTCGTCCTTGCCCGACGCGGTGCTGCTTGCGCCGTAGAAAGCCATCACCTCAGGAACGCTGAACTGCGCACCGGTCATCGTATCGCTGGTGAGCGTGTTGTACAGATACTGGCCGGCCTCGTAACCATTGTGCAGGAACTCGACGCCTGCCGCGTTGTCGCTGGCGCCCGCGATATCCTGGCACTGCGGCGCCGCGGACGTCACCGTCGGGCCGCCCTGGGATTGCGGCACGGTGGTGTCGGTGGCCAGCACGCGCTGGGACGTTGGCAGCGCAAAGCAGGCAGTCAGGGATTTGGCGACGAGTTGCGCGGCCTTGGGCAGATCAGCCACGCCGGCGTCCGGCGCGGGCAGCGCCGTGCCGCTGCTGTCTGCGGTGGCCAGGGGCACCGGCGTCGGATTGTCGACGGTGGCGATTGCCGGTTTGCCGCTCGCGGGATCGGTCGTTACCTTGACGATATCCAGAAGCTGGTCAGCGGTGTTGCCCGAGCTGGAAGCCGTGGCCGCGGAAATAGAGGTGCTGAACGGGTTGTAGTCCGCGGGTGCGCCGATCGACGTCAACACGCTCGCAAGCTGCGTCAAGACGTTAGCGGTGACCTTTTGCAACGCGGCCGTATCCACGGTCTTGCTGCTGACCACGGAAAGCGCGTTACCGTCTGAAGCAAGCTGTGCCACGATGGCCGTGGTCAGCGGGGTGGCGTTGACCGTCAGCGCGGCGCCCGCGGCGGGGGTGGTGGTGGCCACGCTCACCAGCGGGGCACTGTTGCCGGTCGGGTCGGTCACCACGACAAAGAAGGGCGCCGTCTCTCCGCTCTTGAGGGTGCACGTGTAGGTGCCCAGGGCTGTCGTCGTGATCGACGATTCCTCGCAAGGCGAGTTGCCACTGCTGTTGGTGATGGTGACGTTGGCATTGGCCAGGGCCGCACCGGTTGCCGCGGTCCCGCTCATCACGGCTTTGGCTGCCGGCGCCGTCGTCGCAGGCGGCGGGGTCGTGGTGTTGCTGCTGGCGCTGTCTCCACCGCCTCCGCAACCGGCAAGCGTTACCAGTGCGGCGCCGGCCATGGCGAGGCCAAGTTTGGAGCGATTGCTCTTCATGCGGTACTTCCTCCCGGTCTTTTATGGGGTTCCTGTGTTGCGCGGGAGTGCCACGAACGGCGTGAAGTTGCAGTTCTCTCTTTGGGCTATGACGACCGCTGACTTCTCATCCGCGCACGTCAATGTATGGGGCCATGCGGGCTGGCGAATACCACCCCAAGGAAGGATGTATCAAATTGCCTCACTAACCAATTCTGGTGATGCGCATCGCTTCGGATTCTGCGGGGCAGTTGGGCGCCAGGCCCTGCGCGGCAATGCGGTAGCGATGGCCGTTGACTTCCCGTTCGAGGATGCGCATCATTTTTTCATGCAGCATCTCCGAGCCAAAGAATCAAGCGAAATCCAGTATCTACGCGGCATTCCGACTCGATGCCGCCGCGGAACAACACCGAGCTTGCGAAGGTAGGGCTAGGAGCGCGCCTCGTCTGCAGGAAAGACCCGCGCGCACAGAAAGTCGACCAACGCCCTCACCTTGGGCGAGGGATGCCTGCTCGCCGGCCAGAGCACGTGAAAGGCCTTGGCCGGCCCCACATGGCCCGACAGCACCTGGCACAGGCTGCCATCGGCCAGTTGCTCGCGGATGGCGAAATCCGGCAGGCAGGCAATGCCCAGGCCGCACAGCGCAAAACACAGGCGCGTCTCGATGTTGTTGCAGATCATCGATGTCGGCAGCGCCAGCTCGGGCTCGCCCGGCGCGCGTTGCAGCGGCCAGGCCTCGAGCTTGCCGGTGTGGGGAAAGCGGTAATGCAGGCAGGCATGGGCGGCCAGGTCGGCAGGCACCTTCGGCGTGCCACGCTGCGCCAGGTAATCGGGCGATGCCACCAGCATCGCCTGGAACGCACCCAGCCTGCGCGCCGACAGGCGCGAGTCGGCGGGCTCGCCGGTGCGGACCACCGCATCGAAGCCCTCCTCGATGACATCGACCAGTTGGTCGGTGAAATCCAGGTCCAGCTCGATGTCCGGATACGCGCGCATGAAATCGCCAAGCACGGGCAAGACCAGTGAGCTGACCAGCGGCAGGCTCACGCGCAGGCGCCCGCGCGGCGCCGCGGTGGCTTCGGCCAGCTCCAGCTCCGCCGCTTCGATCTCGGCGAGCACGCGGCGGCTGCGCTCCAGGAACAGCGTGCCTTCGGCGGTCAGCGTCACGCTGCGCGTGCTGCGGTGGAACAGCCGTACGCCGAGCCTTTCTTCCAGGCGCGCCACGCTCTTGCCGACGGCGGAGGCCGACACCCCCAGCAAGCGTCCCGCCGCGACAAAACTGCGGGTCTCGGCCACCTGCACAAACACTGCGAAGCCACTGAGGCTATCCATGATGCCCCCCCGATTGCGGACACAAAGTTCCGGAGAAAAAGGAACTGTAGCCCACTTTTTCTTTAATGGCCGGGTCCTTATCGTGAGCGGGTACTCATTGAACAAGGATTCCGCTGTGTCCCTCCCCACGATTGCACCGCGTCCAGGTGTGTCCCATGTATCCCCCCTGAATGCGCGCATCGACGTCGTGGTCCGGCAGGCGCTGGAGCAACGGCGGCTGGTCGGCGCCGTCGTGCTGGTCAGCCGTGACGGCGAACCGGTCTACCAGCAGGCGGCAGGCCTGGCCGATCGGGAAAGCGGACAGTCGATGCGCATGGATGCGGTGTTCCGGCTGGCTTCGGTAAGCAAGCCGATCGTCTCCGTGGCTGCACTGGTGCTGGTGGCACAAGGCCATCTCGACCTTGACCAGGGTATCGACCGTTGGCTGCCCGAATTTTGCCCGCGCCTGGCCGACGGCCGACCGGCACGTATCACGGCGCGGCAGCTGCTGAGCCATACCGCGGGGCTGGGCTATCGCTTCTTCGAGTCCGGCGAAGCCGGACCCTATGCCAGCGCCGGTGTCTCCGACGGCATGGACGACACCACCATCAGCCTGGCGGAAAACCTGCGGCGCATCGCGAGCGTGCCCTTGCTGTACGAACCGGGTACCGCGTGGGGCTACTCGCTCGCGACCGACGTGCTGGGCGCGCTGATCGAGCGCGTCCATGGCACGCCGCTCGACACGGCAGTGCGCCAGCTGGTGACGGGCCCGCTGGGCATGGACGACACCGGCTTCGTGGCACGCGATGCGCACCGCGTGCCGACCTCGTATGTGAATGACAGCCCGCACCCGCACCGCCTGCGCGAAGGCGAAACCGTGCCCGTGCTCGAAGGCACGGTTGGCATTCCCTACAGCCCCGCCCGCCTCTTCAACGCGCGGGCCTTCCCGTCCGGCGGCGCCGGCATGGCGGGCACGGCGCAAGACTTCCTGCGCCTGCTGGAAAGCTTGCGCCAGGGCGGCGGCGTGTTGCTGCCATCCGCCCTGGTCGAAGACATGGCGCGCGACCAGACCGGCGGCCTGGACCTGCCCGATGCGCCGGGAACCGGCTTCGGGCTGGGCTTCTCGGTGCTGCGCGATCCGCGCCGGGCGGGCTCCCCGGAATCCACCGGCACCTGGCGCTGGGGCGGCGCCTACGGCCACGCCTGGTTCGTCGACCGCAGCCAGGGGCTGAGCGTGGTGGCGTTCACCAACACGCTGTACGAGGGCATGTCCGGCCGCTTTGTCACCGATCTGCGCGACGCGGTCTACGGTGTCGCCCCCGCTGCCGCGTAACCCTCCACGCAACGCATCACCCCTGATCAAGGCGCCAACATGACCACAGCCACCAACACGCTTGCGAACGATGCACAGCAGGGCACCCAGCCTGCGCGGCTACCGCTTCCGGCACTGCTTGCGCTTGCCGTCGCAGGCTTCATCACCGTCCTGACCGAGGCCTTGCCGGCAGGGCTGCTGCCGCAGATCGGCGCGGGCCTTGCCATCTCCGAGCCGCTTGCCGGCCAGCTCGTCACCATCTACGCCTTCGGTTCTCTGGTAGCCGCCATGCCGCTGACGGCAGCCACGCAAGGGCTGCGGCGACGGCCGCTGCTGCTGCTTGCCATCGCGGGCTTTGCCGTCGCCAACGCCGCGACGGCCTGGTCCGGCAACTATGTCCTGACGATGGCGGCGCGCTTTCTTGCGGGGGTCTCGGCCGGACTGCTGTGGGCGCTGCTGGCTGGCTATGCCGCGCGCATGGTTCCCGATCACCTCAAGGGCCGGGCCATTGCTGTCGCGATGGTTGGCATCCCCCTGGCCTTGTCGCTGGGCGTGCCATCCGGGACCTTCCTCGGTGCGCTCATGGGCTGGCGCGCGTGCTTCGGCATCATCAGCATGCTGACGCTGGGCCTGGTTGCCTGGGTGCTGGCCAGCGTGCCGGATTTTGCCGGCCAGCCCGCCGGCCAGCGGCTGCCGATCGCGCGCGTGTTCACAGTGCCGGGCGTGCGTCCCGTGCTGTTCGTGACGCTCGCCTTCGTGCTGGCGCACAACATCCTCTACACCTATATCGCGCCGTTCCTGCGAGCCGGCAACGCCGGGGCACGGCTTGATCTGGTCCTGTTCGTGTTCGGCGTGGCCTCGCTCGCCGGCATCTGGATCACCGGCGTACTGATCGACCAGTGGCTGCGGGCGCTGACGCTGGCCAGCACCCTGCTGTTCGAGCTTGCGGTGCTGGCGCTTGGGGCCGGGGGCGGGCACCCGGCCGTGGTCTATGCCGCGGCCGCGATCTGGGGCCTGGGCTTCGGCGGCGTTTCCACGCTGTTCCAGACGGCGCTGGCAAAGACCGCCGGAAAGTCCGCGGACGTGGCCCAGTCGATGCTGGTCACGGCCTGGAATATTGCCATCGCCGGCGGCGGCGTCATTGGCGGGCTGCTGCTCGATGGCTTCGGGATCGGCGCATTCCCGCCCGTGCTGGCTGCCCTGCTCGCCGCCACCTGGCTGGCGGTCTGGTCGGCGCGCAGGCATGGCTTTCCGCCGCGCGGCTGAGGTACAGGACGGCAGGCCTAACCGGCCGATGCCTCCAGCCAGGCCAGTTCCTCTTCATCGAAGCCCGCCGCGCGCCGCGCCTCGAGATTGAACGGCCCGCGCAGCTTCGGCGCGCGGTACTGCCCGGCCAGCTGCGCGTAGGTGGCAACGGGGTCCAGGCCGCGCTGCGCGCACAGCCAGCGGTACCAGTGGTTGCCGATGGCGACGTGGCCGACCTCGTCGCGCAGGGCAGGATGATGTCGATGATGGCCGCGGCGGCGTGGTCGCCGGCGCCGGCCAGCCTGGCGCGCACCGGCGGCGAGGCATCGAGCCCGCGCGCCTCCAGCGTGCGCGGCACCAGCGCCATGCGCGCGAGCACGTCGTCGGCGGTCTTGTCGGTCATCTCCCACAGGCTGTTGTGGGCAGGGAAGTCGCCGTAGGCCGCGCCCAGCGTGCCAAGGTGGTCGGCCAGCAGCGTGAAGTGGTACGCCTCTTCATCGGCCACGCGCAGCCAGTCGCGGTAGTAGCCGGGCGGCATGCCGGCGAAGCGCCAGGCCGCGTCCAGCGCCAGGTTGATGGCATTGAACTCGATATGGCACAGCGCATGGATCATCGCCGCGCGCCCGGCCGGGGTATGCAGCGAGCGGCGCCGCTCGACGCCCTGCGGCGCCACCAGCGGCGGCCGCGCGGGGCGGCCGGGAATGGCCTGGCCGGCACCGGCCTGGATCGCCTCGCCGGCGGCAAGCGCCTCGTCCGGCAACGTCGTCACATGGCGGTAAAGTGCCCGCGCCGCCACGGACTTCTGCCGGGGATCCGTCATGCACAGCACCGCCAGCGCCTGGTGGCGCGGCGAAAGTGACGGTTCAGGCAAGGCGGCGGCGGGTGTTTTTTCTGGCATGAGCGTAAAATCCGGGTCTGCCGCCATTGTAGGGCCTGGCCGGTGCCCGACTGCCGGGCAAGCCGCGCAGTCGCCTTGGCGCCGCGCGCCCGCACCCCACCCTGGCCCTTTAAAGTCCGGCGGCAACCCCCACTTCAACAAAAGCCTTTCGTGCAGGAGACCTCATGGCGCTTTACCAGCTCGGCGATGTCAAGCCCAATATCGACAGCGATGCCTACGTGGCCCCCGAAGCCACCGTCATCGGCAACGTGACCCTCAAGTCCCGCGCCAGCGCCTGGCCCGGTGTCGTGATCCGGGGCGACAACGAACCGATCGTGGTGGGCGAGGACACCAACATCCAGGAAGGCTCGGTGCTGCATACCGACCCGGGCTGCCCGCTGACCCTGGGCGACAAGGTCTCGATCGGCCATCAGGCCATGCTGCATGGCTGCACTGTGGGCGAAGGCTCGCTGATTGGGATCCAGGCCGTGGTGCTGAACCGCGCCGTGATCGGCAAGGAATGCCTGGTCGGCGCCGGTGCCGTGGTGACCGAAGGCAAGGTCTTCCCGGACCGCTCGCTGATCCTGGGCGCGCCGGCCAAGGTGGTGCGCCAGCTGACCGACGCCGACGTCGCCAACCTGTACCGCAACGCCGAGACCTACGCCACCCGGCAGGCCATGTACAAGCAACAGCTCAAGCGGATCGGCTGACGACCGCGGCGGCACTTACCGAATCATCGACAGATTATTGTGACCGATACCACCACCCCCGACACCCTGCAGAAATTCCTGTTCGACGCGGCTCCCGTGCGCGGCGAGCTGGTGCGCATGGAAGCCACCTGGCAAGAAGTGCTGGGCCGCCACAGCTACCCCGCACCGGTGCGCCGGCTGCTGGGCGAAATGATGGCCGCCGCGGCGCTGCTGTCGGCCAACCTGAAGTTCAACGGGGCGCTGGTGATGCAGCTGCACGGCGACGGCCCGGTGCGCATGCTGGTGGTGGAATGCCTGTCCGACCTGTCGATGCGCGCCACCGCCAAGCTGGCCGAGGACGCGCACATCGCCGACGACGCCACGCTGGCGCAGATGGTCAACGCCCACGGCCACGGCCGCTTTGCCATCACGCTTGACCCGAAGGACAAGCTGCCGGGCCAGCAGGCGTACCAGGGCATAGTGCCGCTGGCCGACGCGCACGGCCCGCTGGCCTCGATCAGCGCCGTGCTGGAGCACTACATGCAGGCGTCCGAGCAGCTCGACACGCGCCTCTGGCTGGCGGCGGACGACCACGTCGCCGCCGGCATGCTGCTGCAAAAGCTGCCGGCCTACGGCGGCACCGCGGAAGTCGGCGAGACCGGCGCGCCGCTGGCCAGCCATGCCCGCGCGCAGGACCTGGACACCTGGGACCGCGCCGTGCAGCTGGGCGCCACGCTCAAGGCCGACGAACTGCTGGCCGAGACCCCCGACACCCTGCTGCGCCGCCTGTTCTGGGAAGACCTGCAGGCCGCCGGCCTGCGCGTGTTTGAGCCGCTGACGCCGCATTTCCATTGCTCTTGCTCGCGCCCCAAGGTGGCGGGCATGCTGCAGTCGCTGGGCCAGGAAGAGATCGAAGGCATCATCGCCGAGCGCGGCCAGGTCGAGATCCACTGCGACTTCTGCGGCCTGCGCTATGAGTTTGATCCGGTCGACTGCGCCCAGCTGTTCTCGGCCACCCATATCGCCACCGGCGCCGGTGCCGGCGCGCACCAGCACCACTGAGCGGCGGGCGCGGGGCGGCACGGCGGAAACAACCGCCCTGCCGCCCTGTCCAACGGCTGTACGATGGCAGCATCCAACTGCCGCAAGCGAGCCTGAGAACAGCCATGTCCGCCCGAGCCACCTCCTCCCTGCCTGAATCTCCCGCCATCGTGCCGGCCGTGCTGCGCGGCATTGCCGCCTGCGCCGCGACCGGCGCACTGCTGCTGGCCGCCGGCTGCGCAGAGCTGCCGCGCGACGTCAACGGCTCGCCGCCCACGGCGCGGCTCACGCCCAACGCCATCCCGCCAGCGCCGCTGACGGCCGACGACAAGGAGAAGCTCGACACGCTGAACCAGCAGATACTGCGCGAGCAGGCGGCCGCGATCGCGCTCGACCAGCAGGCCGCGGCCGCGCGCGCGGCTTATGGCTATCCGAACACCAGCTGGAACCTGTATTACGGGGGATGGGGTGGCGGCCACTGGGGCGGCGGCGTCAGCGTCGGCATGCCCGGCTGGGGCTGGGGCGGTTATCCGTACGGCTGGTGGTGACGACAGCGAGAAGCAAGGCGCCTCTTAGTGGCCACCTCTGCCGGCGACCGAATTCGGCGGCGGCGGCAACGGCGGCGTGGCGCTGACCTTGGGCGCCGGCGCGACAAACTGCACGAAGACCTCGCCTTCCTTCACCATGCCCAACTCATAGCGGGCACGTTCCTCGATCGCGCCGGTGCCGTCCTGCAGGTCGGCGACTTCGCCTTCCAGCTTGGCGTTGCGCAGCTTGAGCGTCTGGGTGCGGGTGCCCTGCTCGGTCAGCTGCCGGTTCAGGTCCCACACGCGCAGCCATCCGCCCTTGCCCAGCCAGAGTGGGTACTGGATGGCAAGCAGCAGCACGAACAACAGCAGCGAGATCAGGCGCATGAAAGATGGCGGACAGGAAATTCCGCACAATGATCTGCGAACTCAGCCTATAAGGCAATTGCCAGGCAGATTTCGATACAAAAACGGCGGCGGCCAGGGAATCCCGGCCGCCGCCATTCCATCCGCTTGCTGCCGCTCCCGCGCGAGCGGGAACGACGGGGCAAGGTGTCAGCGCAGATTGTAGAACGCGCCCTTGCCCGGGTAGCTGGCGATATCGCCCAGGTCTTCCTCGATGCGCAGCAGCTGGTTGTACTTGGCCATGCGGTCCGAGCGCGACAGCGAGCCGGTCTTGATCTGGCCGGCGTTGGTGCCCACGGCGATGTCGGCGATGGTGCTGTCTTCGGTCTCGCCCGAGCGGTGCGAGATCACGGCGGTGTAGCCGGCGCGCTTGGCCATCTCGATGGCGGCGAAGGTTTCGGTCAGGGTGCCGATCTGGTTGATCTTGATCAGGATCGAGTTGCCGATGCCCTTCTCGATGCCTTCCTTCAGGATTTTGGTGTTGGTGACGAACAGGTCGTCGCCCACCAGCTGCACGCGCGTGCCCAGCTTCTCGGTCAGCGTCTTCCAGCCGTCCCAGTCGCCTTCGGCCATGCCGTCCTCGATCGACACGATCGGGAACTTGTCGCACAGGTTGGCCAGGTAGTCGGCGAACTGCGTCGAGGTCAGCTTCAGGCCTTCGCCCTCCAGCTGGTACACGCCCTCGCCTTCGTGGTAGAACTCGCTGGCGGCGCAGTCCAGTGCCAGCAGCACGTCTTCACCGGCGCGGTAGCCGGCCTTCTCGATGGCCTGCACCACGGTGTTCAGGCATTCCTCGTTGGACGAGAAGTTGGGGGCGAAGCCGCCCTCGTCGCCGACCGCGGTGGACATGCCCTTGTCGGCCAGGATCTTCTTCAGCGCGTGGAAGATCTCCGCGCCGCAGCGCAGGGCTTCGCGGAAGCTGGTCTGCGACACCGGCATGATCATGAATTCCTGGATGTCCAGGCTGTTGTTGGCGTGCGCGCCGCCGTTGACGATGTTCATCATCGGCACCGGCAGTTGCATCGCGCCCGAACCGCCGAAGTAGCGGTACAGCGGCAGGCCGGCTTCTTCAGCGGCGGCCTTGGCCACGGCCATCGACACGGCCAGCATGGCGTTGGCGCCCAGGCGGCCCTTGTTCTCGGTGCCGTCGAGGTCGATCAGGGTGCGGTCCAGGAAGGCCTGCTCGGAGGCATCCAGGCCCATGATGGCTTCGGAGATTTCGGTGTTGATGTGCTCGACGGCCTTCAGCACGCCCTTGCCCAGGTAGCGCGACTTGTCGCCGTCACGCAGTTCGATGGCTTCGCGCGAGCCGGTCGACGCACCCGACGGCACCGCTGCGCGGCCCATCACGCCGGATTCCAGCAGCACGTCGCATTCGACGGTGGGGTTGCCGCGCGAGTCGAGAACCTCGCGACCGATGATATCTACGATTGCACTCATGAATTCCTCTCTGACTGTTGATTCTTGCTGCTGCTGATTACTTCAAGCTGTGCCCGTGTCAGGCGCATGTCAAACTGCCCGACAACCCTCAGGCAGCGCCTTCCACCACGATCATGTTCATCTTTGCCGCGTGCTCGCGCGCCTTGCGGGCGGCGCGATAGGCTTCGCCGTCGTGGAACGACTTGGCGGCTTCATAGCTGGGGAATTTCAGCACCACGACGCGGGTCGGCGCCCACTCGCCCTCCAGCGGCTCGGTCTTGCCGCCGCGCACCAGCACTTCGGCGCCATGGATCTGCATGGCCTTGCTCGAAAGCACTTTGTACTCTTCGTACTGCTGGGGGTCGGTCACGTCGACGTAGGCGATGATATAGCCCGCGGCCATGGAAAATCTCCCGATTTTTTGTATTGTCTTTCGATATGGTTTGTCACCACCGGCATTGCGGTGGTGACAAAACCGGGCCTGCTCAGGCGCAGGCCGGCCAGCCGAAGTTGTCTTCCAGAAAGCCGGCACGCTTGACCAACGTGTCCAGGTCCTTGAGCACGGCCAGCAGTTCCTTCATGCGCGACAGCGGCACCGCGTTGGGGCCATCGGACATGGCCTTGCTCGGGTCCGGGTGCGTTTCCATGAAGAGGCCCGCGACGCCGGTGGCGACGGCGGCGCGCGACAGCACCGGCACGAACTCGCGCTGGCCGCCCGAGCTGGTGCCCTGGCCGCCCGGCAGCTGCACCGAGTGGGTGGCGTCGAACACCACCGGAGCACCGGTCTCGCGCATGATCGCCAGCGAGCGCATGTCGGACACCAGGTTGTTGTAGCCGAACGAGACACCACGCTCGCAGGCCATGAAGACGTCATCGGGCAGACCGGCTTCGCGCGCGGCGTCGCGCGCCTTGTCGATCACGTTCTTCATGTCATGCGGCGCCAGGAACTGGCCCTTCTTGATGTTCACCGGCTTGCCGCTCTGAGCGCAGGCACGAATGAAATCAGTCTGGCGGCACAGGAAGGCCGGCGTTTGCAGCACGTCCACCACGGCGGCGACGGGCTTGATCTCGTCGATCTCGTGGATGTCGGTCAGCACCGGCACGCCGATCTCGCGCTTGACCGTCGCCAGGATCTCCAGGCCCTTTTCCATCCCCAGGCCGCGGAACGACTTGCCCGAAGACCGGTTGGCCTTGTCGAACGACGACTTGTAGATGAACGGGATGCCCAGTTCAGCGGTGATGGCCTTGAGCTCGCCGGCCGTATCCAGCGCCATCTGCTCCGACTCGATCACGCACGGACCTGCGATCAGGAAGAACGGCTTGTCGAGGCCGGCCTCGAATCCACAGAGTTTCATGACTGTCTCTCCTGCTTGCCGCCGGGGCTTACGCGCCCTTGCGCTGCTGGCTGGCCAGCGCGGCTTCGACGTAGGCCTTGAACAGCGGGTGGCCGTCGCGCGGCGTCGAGGTGAATTCCGGGTGGAACTGCACGCCGACGAACCAGGGGTGCATCGACTCGGGCAGCTCCATCATTTCCGGCAGGTTCTCGGTCGGCGTGCGCGCCGAGATCACCATGCCGGCCTTTTCCAGCGTCGGCACGTAGTGATTGTTGACCTCGTAGCGGTGACGGTGGCGTTCATTGACCTCGGCGCCGTAGATCGTCGCTGCCTTGGTGCCTTCCTTGACCGGCACGCGCTGGGCGCCCAGGCGCATGGTGCCGCCCAGGTCGGAATCGGCCGAGCGCTGCTCGACCTTGCCTTCGCGGTCCACCCACTCGGTGATCAGCGCGACCACCGGGTGCTCGGTTTCCAGGTTGAACTCGGTCGAGTTGGCATCGGTCATGCCGGCCAGGTGGCGGGCAAACTCGATCACGGCCAGCTGCATGCCCAGGCAGATGCCCAAGTACGGGATCTTGTTCTCGCGGGCGTACTGGATCGCGCGGATCTTGCCTTCCGTGCCGCGCTTGCCGAAGCCGCCCGGCACCAGGATGGCATCCAGCGGGGCCAGCACTTCGAGGTGGCCCGATTCCAGTTCCTCGGAATCGATGTACTCGATGTTGACGCGCGTGGCGGTGTGCATGCCGGCGTGGCGCAGGGCTTCGATCAGCGACTTGTACGACTCGGTCAGGTCGACGTACTTGCCGACCATGCCGATGGTGATCTCGTGCTCGGGATTTTCCTGGGCGTTGACCAGCTTCTGCCACATCGACAGGTCGGCGGGCTTCGGGTCCAGGCGCAGCTCCTCGCAGATCAGGCGGTCCAGGCCCTGCTCGTTGAGCATCTGCGGGATCTTGTAGATGCTGTCCGCATCCCACACCGAAATCACGGCGTCTTGCGGGATATTGGCGAACAGCGAAATCTTGGCGCGCTCGTCGTCCGGGATCGGGCGGTCGGCGCGGCACAGCAGCGCGGTCGGCGAGATGCCGATTTCACGCAGCTTCTGCACCGAGTGCTGGGTCGGCTTGGTCTTGAGCTCGCCGGCGCTGGCAATGAACGGCACCAGCGTCAGGTGCACGAAGGCGCAGTGGTTGCGGCCCATGCGCAGGCTCATCTGGCGCGCGGCTTCCAGGAACGGCAGCGATTCGATGTCACCCACGGTGCCGCCGATTTCCACCAGCGCCACGTCGGCCTTGCCGTCGTGCGACGCCGCGGCGCCCCTTTCGACGAAGGCCTGGATCTCGTTGGTGATATGCGGGATCACCTGCACGGTCTTGCCCAGGTATTCGCCGCGGCGCTCCTTGCGGATCACCGATTCGTAGATCTGGCCCGTGGTGAAGTTGTTCGACTTGCGCATCTTGGCCGAGACGAAACGCTCGTAGTGGCCGAGATCGAGGTCGGTTTCAGCACCGTCTTCCGTGACAAACACCTCGCCATGCTGGAAAGGGCTCATCGTGCCGGGATCGACGTTGATGTAGGGATCTAGCTTGAGGAGGGTGACTTTGAGGCCGCGCGACTCAAGAATGGCCGCGAGCGAGGCAGCAGCGATGCCCTTGCCGAGAGAAGAGACGACGCCACCGGTGACGAAGACGAATTTGGTCATAAACCGAGCTTGCCGGGGAAATCGGGATTATACATGAGAGCCCGATTCCCGCCGACCCGGAAATTGTGACAGCACCCCTCCTCGGCGGGGCTGCAACAGGGTTTTCCGGTGTGTTGCGGCGCATGCGCCGCAACACCCGCCTCAGCGCCCCTCGCGGCGCATCGCGCCGATCAGGTCGCGCACCAGCTGCGCTGTCTCCTGCGGCCGCTCCATCGGGTACAGATGGCCGCCTTCGATAAAGCGCAGGTTCGGACCGACCAGCTTGCGGGTGGCACCCAGCCCGCACTGGCGCACCTCGCGGGAACGGGTGCCGGCGACAAAGCCGACCGGCACCGGCGCGCCGCGCGCCACCTTGCGCCCCAGGCTGGTCGGCAGCGTGCGGTAGATCCAGTATTCGACCTCGCGGTCAAAGCGCAGCCGCCGCTCGTTGTCCTTGCCGGTCGGCTCGGTGCCGTGGATGGCGTAGTCGCGCAGCACTTCCTGGTCCCATACCGCGAAGTTGGGCTTGGCGCGGAAGTGTTCCCAGACCGCCTCGGCATCCGGCCAGTGGGTGCGCCGGTTTTTGGTCACCGCCGCCGGGCCGGGCTTTTCGTCCATGCCGAACATCTGGGCGGTCTTCAGCAGCGAAGCACGCCAGCCGGCAATGATCGGCGAATCCAGCATCACCACGCCGCGCACGCGCTCCGGGCGCCGCAGCGCCGCCATCAGCGACAGGAAGCCGCCCAGCGAATGGCCCACCAGCCACACCGGCTCGCGGTACTGGCGGTCGATCTCGCCGAGCAGCTCCTCCACCAGGTGCGGCCAGCCGCGCGTCACCGGGAATTCGGGCTTGTGCCCGTAGCGGTCCACGGCGCGGAATTCGAAGTCGCCGTCCAGTTCGCCGAACAGCTTGCGGTAGGTGGTCACCGGAAAGCCGTTGGCATGGGAAAAATGAATGATCTCGCGCATCGCTTGCTTCCTCGCCCGGCCCTCAGTCCTGGGTACGCGACGGATTGCGCTTGGCGCGCACCGGCTGGCCCCAGCGGTCGGCCTCGCCGGGACGCGCCAGCGAGAATTCGGCGGGCGCGGCCGGATCCCACTCCGGGTTGTGGATCTCGCCGAAGACCTGGCGCAGGCGCTGCCCCCAAGTATCGCGGATCATGCGGAAGTAGGCGTTGCGCTCGTCGATGTTGACGAAGCGCGTCACGCACAGCGTATCGGCCTCATAGACCAGCAGGTCCAGCGGCAGGCCGACCGAGATGTTCGACTTGAGCGTCGAATCCATCGAGATCAGCGCGCATTTGGCCCCCTCGGCCAGCGGCAGCGACGGGTGCACCACGCGGTCAACGATGGGCTTGCCGTACTTGGCCTCGCCGATCTGGAAATAGCAGTTCTCGGGCGTGGCCTCGACAAAATTGCCCGCCGCGTAGATGTTGAACAGGCGCACCCGCTCGCCGCGCACCTGGCCGCCGAAGATCAGGCTGACATTGAATTCGATGCCGGCATCGCGCAGCGCATGCGCATCGCGCTTGTGCACCTGGCGCACCGCCTCGCCGACGATGGAAGCGGCCTCGAACATGTCGCGCGCGGTCCACAGCGAGCGCTTCTCGTCATGGTTCTCGGCCAGGATCTGGCGCACCGACTGGCTGATCGCCAGGTTGCCGGCGGTCATCAGCACCATCACGCGGTCGCCGGGTTCTTCGAACACCGTCATCTTGCGCGACGTGGAGATGGCATCTACCCCCGCATTGGTGCGGGAATCGGACAGGAATACCAGGCCGGCATCCAGCCGCATGGCTACACAGTAAGTCATGGTCTTGTTTTGGTGTGCTTCGCGGCGGCCGGAAGTGGCCAGCCGATGGCCTGCATACCCCGGATTCTAGCGCCGGTGCCGCGGCACCGCGCCCTGTCTGGAATCAGGCACCTAATCAGGGAAAAAGCGGCGTTATGCTCACATCGACTTCAAGCGTCTCGCCGGAACCCCCTTCCAGGATGCCCCTTACCGGCGCAGCCGACGCGTAATCGCGCCCCACCGCGAGGCGTATATGACGCTCGTCGGTCAGGCAGCCGTGGGTGATATCGACGCTGCACCACACCTCGCGCGCCGGGTCCAGGCATACGTCGGCCCAGGCATGGCTGGCCATCTCGATCGCGGCCGGATCGTAAAAGTATCCGCTCACATAGCGTGCCGGGATACCCAGCGCCCGGCACGCCGCCACCATCACCTGCGCCTGGTCCTGGCACACGCCGCTGCCCAGGCTGAAGGCCTCGGCCGCCGAGGTGCCGACGTCAGTGGTGTTGGGCTTGTAGCGCACCCGCTCCGCAATCCCCTGGGCCAGCGCCAGCAGCGCCGGAATCTCGTGCCCGGCCGCCAGGAACGGTGCGGCAAACGCCTGCATCTCCGGCGGAGCCGAGGTCAGTGGCGTGCTGCCGAGGAAGTACAGCGGCGACACCCGCGCTTCGCCGGGGGGCGGTGCGTCGCAGAACGCATGGTGGCCGTCCCGGTCGAGGTCGCCATGCGGCTGCAGCACTTCCACCTCCCCGCTGGCTTCGATCGAAATGGTGCTGGTCGGTCCGGCCACCGTGAAGTTGTGCACGATGTTGCCGAAGCCGTCATGCGCCGCTGACGGATTGCCAGGCGCGACCAGTTGCCATCGGTGCACGGTCTGCAGCGGGCCCGAACGCGGCTCGAGCCGCACTTCGTGCACGCTGCGGCGCACCGGCTCGGCGTAGCGGTAAACAGTATGGTGGTGGATCTTGTATTTCACGGTATCAGGGCGCGGCGGCACATGGAGGCTGCCGGCGGCCCATCTCAGGCAGCCAGCAGCGGCACGAGGAAGTCCCGGCTGATGCCATTGCCGAGATCGCCGATGCGCTCCAGGAAGCTGGTCAGGTACGCGTGCAGGCCGACAGCGAAAATGTCGTCGATGCGCGCGTACTTCAGGTCGGCGTGGAGTTTACCAGCCTGGCGCTCGGTTTCCGCCGATTGCTGGTTGCGCACCGTGTGCAGGATGGCCACCACCTCGTCCATGCTCGACACCAGCGAGCGCGGCATGTCGGGCCGCAGGATCAGCAGCTCGGCCACGCGCTGCGGCGTAATGACCGCGCGATAGACCTTGCGGTAGACCTCGAAGCCCGATACCGAGCGCAGCACCGCGGCCCAGTGATAGAAATCGTTCTGGTCGCGGTTGGCATCGCTCTCGTCGCTGCCCGATGCCTGGAACTTGACGTCGAGGATCCGCGCGGTGTTGTCGGCGCGCTCCAGGAACGTGCCCAGCCGCATGAAGTGGAAGGCATCGTCCTTGAGCATGGTGCCGAACTGCACCCCGCGCGCCAGGTGCGAGCGGAACTTGACCCATTCGAAGAAGCGCGACGGGTCTTCCTTCAGCACGCCGTCGGCGATCAGGCGCTGCACCTCCAGCCAGGTGGTGTTGACGGTCTCCCAGACCTCGGTGGTCAGCGACCCGCGCACCGCGCGCGCGTTCTCGCGCGCCGCGCGCAGGCAGCTCATGATGGACGAGGCGTTGGTCATGTCGCGCACCATGAAGTCGATCACATCGTCGCGCGACAGCAGCCCGTACTTGTGGTCGAAGACGTCGGTCAGCTCGGAGATATCGAGCATGGCCCACCAGCCCTGCTCGGCCACCTCGGCCGATTGCGGCAGGAGCGAGGTCTGGTAGTTGACGTCGAGCATGCGCGCGGTGTTCTCCGCGCGCTCGGTGTAGCGGGCCATCCAGAACAGGTGGTCGGCGGTGCGGCTCAGCATGCGGGCTCTCCTGGCATGGCGGCGGTCGCCATGGCGGTCATTGCGGCGGTCATCACGTGGTTCGCGTTCATCGTTCCAGCACCCAGGTGTCCTTGGTGCCGCCCCCTTGCGAGGAATTCACCACCAGCGAGCCTTCGCGCAGCGCCACGCGGGTCAGGCCGCCGGGCACCATGCGCACCTCCTTGCCCGACAGCACGAACGGGCGCAGGTCGATATGGCGCGGCGCGATGCCCGACTCCACATAGGTCGGGCAGGTCGACAGCGCCAGCGTCGGCTGCGCGATGTACTGCTCCGGGCGCGCCCTCACCACTTCGCGGAAGGCATCGATCTCGGCCCGCGTCGCGGCCGGGCCGACCAGCATGCCGTAGCCGCCGGCGCCGTGGGTCTCCTTGACCACCAGTTCTTCCATATGGTCCAGCACGTACTGCAGGTCGTCCGGGCGTCGGCACATATAGGTCGGCACGTTGCTGAGGATCGCCTCTTCGCCCAGGTAGAAGCGGATCATGTCGGGCACGTACGGATAGATCGACTTGTCGTCGGCCACGCCCGTGCCAATGGCATTGCAGATGGTCACGTTGCCGGCGCGGTAGACCGACAGCAGGCCGGCCGCGCCCAGCGAGGAATCGTGGCGGAACACCAGCGGGTCGAGGAAGTCGTCGTCGACGCGGCGGTAGATCACGTCGATGCGCTGCGGGCCCTGCGTGGTGCGCATGAACAGGTGGTCGTCCTCGACGAAGAGATCGCTGCCTTCGACCAGCTCCACGCCCATCTGCTGCGCCAGGAAGGCATGCTCGAAGTACGCCGAGTTGTACATGCCCGGTGTCAGCACCACCACGGTAGGATCGGCAATGGCCTGCGGCGACACCCCGCGCAGCATGTCGAGCAACAGGTCAGGATAGTGGGCCACCGGCGCCACGCGGTTGCGCGCGAACAGATCCGGGAACAACCGCATCATCATCTTGCGGTTTTCCAGCATGTACGACACGCCCGAGGGCACGCGCAGGTTGTCTTCCAGCACGTAGAACTCGCCCTCGCCGGCGCGCACCACATCGATGCCGGCCACGTGCGCATAGATGTCGTGCGGCACGTTGACGCCGAGCATCTCGGGCCGGTACTGGGCGTTGTTGTAGATCTGGTCGGGTGGGATCACGCCGGCGCGGATGATGTCCTGGCCGTGGTAGATATCGTGGACAAAGCGGTTGAGCGCGGCCACGCGCTGGCGCAGGCCCTTTTCCAGCAGCGCCCATTCGCTGGCCGGGAAGATGCGCGGGATCACGTCGAACGGAATGGTGCGTTCAGTGCCGCTGTTGGCCTCATCCTTGTCGCCGTAGACGGCAAAGGTAATGCCCACGCGCCGGAAGATCAGGTCGGCCTCGGCGCGCTTGTTGCCCATCGTGCTTTCAGACTGCCGCGCCAGCCAGTCAGCGAAATGCCGGTAATGCGGGCGCACCGCGCCTTCAGGCAATGCCTGCCCCGCCTGGATGACTAATTGCGCCCCGTCCGTGCGCCAGTCCAGCATCTCGTCGAAATACCGCCCCGCCATGATGGCCGTTCCTCCATGTCGCGGGCTTCCGGTGCTACCGCTTCATTGCGACTTCGTGGTCGCTACCGGCTGCCCTGGTTTTGCCCTGGCTTTCCTGTCCCCAGCCCGCCGCGCCTGCCCGTTCGGGGCGCCCACGGCGATACTGTCGAGTCACTGGCCCTTTCAGCATACCCGTACCGGCGAATCCCGCAAGCTGGCGGGTGCCGGCCGGCACGGAAAGTGAACTAGCAAGATGTCTGCCAGCGCACGCAAAAACGGCCGCCAGCCAGGCTGGCGGCCGCTTGCGGGCTGCGCGGGAACGAGCCGACCGGAACGGCCGGCGCGGTCAGCGCGCCGCGCCGGCGCCCTGCGACACCGTGGCCTGCAGGATGGTGGCGACCAGCGCCTCGGGGGACTGGCGGATGTCGAGCACCAGCGCGTCGCTGGGCTCTTCCAGCGTATCGAACTGGCTTTGCAGCAGGTCGGGGTTGAAGAAGTGTTCCGTGCGCGCGGACAGGCGCGTGCCGATCAGCGATGCGTCGCCCTTCATGAAGACGAAGGTCACGCCGCCGTCGGGCGGAGTCAGCCGGTCGCGGTAGGCCTGGCGCAATGCCGAGCAGGTGAACACATGGGTGCGGCCTTCGGCCCGGGCCGCGTCGATGGCGGCACGCATGGCCGCCAGCCACGGCCAGCGGTCTTCGTCGGTCAGCGGGATGCCCGCGTGCATCTTGGCCTTGTTGGCGTCGCTGTGGAATGCATCGGCGTCATGGAAGCCGCAGCCCAGGCGCTGCGCCAGCAACTGGCCGACCGTGGTCTTGCCGCTGCCGGAAACGCCCATCAGGATATAGATCATGTCTGCTCCGTCGGTCTTGGTATCGGATGGTGTCGCCATCCTTGTCTGTCCTTGTCGGTCCAGCTGGGCGTCCTTGCGGCGGCGCAAGGACGCCCGGGGGCGCTGCCGCCCCGCAGGAAACTTCAGGGGAAAATCGGCCTCAGGCCTGGCTATTGTGCGACGGATTGCGCCGCTGCGGTACGTTGGCGCCGGCCTGCGCCGGCCTCGGCATCCGCCTCAGACAGGTCAAGTGCGCTGCCGCCCTCTTCCGCGATGCGCGCGTGGCGCCGGAACAGGCCGAACAGGCCGCGCCCCAGGCTGAATTGCGCGAAATCGTCGTCCGGCGCCGCGGCCAGTTCGCGCGCCGCGAATTCGCCTTCGTCGCCCAGCCACTGCAGCGTGCCGGCAACGGCATCGACACGGATGCGGTCGCCATCGCGCACGCGCGCCAGCGCGCCGCCGGCCAGCGCCTCGGGGCCGACGTGGATCACCGCCGGCACCTTCCCCGACGCGCCGGACATGCGGCCGTCGGTCACCAGCGCCACCTTGTGGCCGGCGTCCTGCAGCGCGCCCAGCACCGGAGTCAGGCGGTGCAGCTCGGGCATGCCGTTGGCGTTCGGCCCCTGGAAACGCACCACCGCGACCAGGTCGCCGGTCAGCTCGCCCGCATCGAAGGCCGCCTGCAGCGCCTCCTGCGCATCGAACACCCGCACCGGGGCTTCGACCACGCGGTGCTCCGGCGCCACCGCCGAGACCTTGATCACGCCGCGGCCCAGGTTGCCCTGCATCAGCCGCAACCCGCCCTCGGCCGAGAAAGGCTCCGCGACCGTCGCCAGCACCTGCGCGTCGCCGCTGTGCGCCGCGCCGTCGCGCCAGCGCAGCACGCCGTCGGTCATCACCGGCTCCTGCGCATAGCGGGCCAGCCCGGGGCCGGCCACGGTCTGCACGTCCTCGTGCAGCAGACCGGCCTGCAGCAGTTCGCGGATGACGAAGCCGGCGCCGCCCGCGGCATGGAAGTGGTTCACATCGGCCGAGCCATTCGGGTAGACGCGCGCCAGCAGCGGCGTGATGCGTGACAGCAGGTCGAAATCATTCCAGTCGATGACGATGCCCGCGGCGCGCGCCATCGCCACCAGGTGGATGGTGTGGTTGGTGGAGCCGCCGGTCGCCAGCAGGCCGACCATGGCGTTGGCAATGGCGCGTTCGTCAACGATGCGCGCCAGCGGCAGGTATTCGTCGCCGCGCGCGCGCAGGGCGATCGCGCGTTGCGCGGCCGCCGCGGTCAGCGCATCGCGCAGGCCGCTGTCCGGGTGCACGAAGGCCGCGCCCGGCAGGTGCAGGCCCATGATTTCCATCAGGAACTGGTTGCTGTTGGCGGTGCCGTAGAAGGTGCAGGTGCCGGCGCCGTGGTAGGCCTGGCATTCGGCCTCGAGCAGCGCATCGCGCCCGACCTGGCCGGTGGCGTATAGCTGGCGCACGCGCGCCTTCTCCTTGTTGGGCAGCCCGCTGGCCATCGGGCCCGCCGGCACGAACACCATCGGCAGGTGGCCGAACTGCAGCGCGCCCATCAGCAGTCCCGGCACGATCTTGTCGCACACGCCCAGCATCAGGGCCGCATCAAAGGTGTTGTGCGACAGCGCCACCGCGGTGCCCATGGCAATCGCATCGCGCGAGAACAGCGACAGCTCCATGCCCGGGTTGCCCTGCGTGATGCCGTCGCACATCGCCGGCACGCCGCCAGCCACCTGCGCCACCGCACCGACCGCGCGCGCGGCCTCGCGGATCACGGCGGGGTAGCGCTCGTACGGCTGGTGCGCCGACAGCATGTCGTTGTACGCGGTGACGATGCCCAGGTTGGGCGCATGGTCGACGCGCAGCTTCAGCTTGTCGTTGGCCGGCAGTGCGGCAAAGCCGTGCGCCAGGTTGGCGCAGGACATGCCGCGCAGCGGCCCCAGTTCAGCCTGCGCGCGCTCGCAGCGGGCAAGGTAGGCTGCACGGCTGGCGCGGCTGCGCGCAACGATGCGCTCGGTGACGGCAAGAAGCTCGGCATGGACGGCAGAAGGCATGGCGGAGACGTTCCTTGTGGGCTGGGTGGCAGCGCGGCAATGCCGCGCCATCGCATGTAGATTTTCTACAGATCGCTGCCATTATACCGAGCACAAGCGCGCCGTCGACCTGCTCATGCATCACAATTGCGCAGAAATTCCCGGAATCAGGGCAAACCCCGAGGGCGGACGACGCACCATTTCGGGCAAGATGCGGCGCCATCCGATGTAGAATCTCTACATATCCGAACCCCCGACACTGCCACCCCGCCGCCATGCGCGACCGAATCCTAGCCGTCTACGACACGCTCCGCCCTTCTGAACGCCGCCTGGCCGACTATGTCGCCCGGCATGGCGCCGCCGTGATCCGGCTGTCGATGCCCGAACTGGCTGAGCGCGCCGGCGTGTCGCAGCCCACCATCGCGCGCTTCTGCGCGGCGCTGGGCTACGACGGCTTCCGCGAATTCAAGCTGCAGTTCGCGCAGAACGTCGGTGGCGGCACGCCCTTCGTGCACCAGGACGTAGCGGCCGACGACCGCCCCGCGGACATCGCCGGCAAGGTCTTCGACCGCACCATTGCCACGCTGATGAGCGTGCGCAATGCGCTCTCCGCCGACCAGATCGAGCATGGCATCCAGCTGCTCGCCGGCGCGCGGCGCATCGAGTTCTACGGCTGCGGCAACTCCGGCATCGTCGCGCTGGATATCCAGCACAAGTTCTTCCGCCTGGGCATGCCGACCGTTGCGTATTCCGACCCGCATGTGTTCAGCATGTCGGCCGCGCTGCTCGCCCGTGGCGACGTGGCCGTGCTGGTCTCCAACAGCGGCCGCACCTGGGACATGCTGACCGCCGCCACGCTGGCGCGCAGCAGCGGCGCCAGCGTGCTGGCGATCACGCACAGCGGCTCGCCGCTGGCTCGGCTGGCCGACGTGTGTGTGTTTTCCGACGTCGAGGAAGACAGCGAGGTCTACACGCCGATGACGTCGCGCATCAGCCACCTGGTGCTGGGCGACGTCCTGGCCGCCGGCGTGGCGCTGGCGCGCGCGGACACCGTCGCCCCCCGCCTGCAGCGCGCCAAGGCGCATCTGCGCGAACGGCGCATCGCCGGTGCGGAGCCGGCCCGGCCAGTACCGCCGGCACGAAGCCGCGCCAGGCCCGCTGCGGCCGAGCCAGCCACGCCCGCCACCCGCACGCGCCGCCGCAAGGCCAGCTGACTCGCTAACGCGGCGCCGGCGGTCGCGCCCGCCAGTAGCGCGGCTGCGCCTGCCGGAACATTGACAACGCAAAGCCCCCGGGCGCGGTGTCCATGGTCACCGCGCCGGTTTCATCGGTCCGGTAGCGCAGGACACCCGCGCGGCCGCAGCGCTCCCACACTTCGCCAGTCGGGTGGCGAACGCAGCTGCGCGCATTGCTGGCAATGGCGGCCTGCTGCGCCTGCTCCGCGAGCGGATGCAGCACGGTAAAGCGCAAGCGTGCGTTGATCGACAGGTTGCCGGCCGAGGCGCTGCGTGCCGACGTGCTGGTGGTGGCCCACCATGGCAGCGGCACCTCGTCCGGCGCAGCCTGGCTGGAGGCGGTGCGCCCGTCGGCGGCGGTGTTCCAGCTGGGTTATGCCAACCGCTAGCCCGCCGTGCAGGCGCACGCGCGCGGTGGCGACCGGCGCGACCAGCAGCCCGACCCCGAGCGCGGCCAGCACCAGCGCCAACGGCCCCGCGCTGGCCGCTTCCCACATCGCCCATGGCAGCGCGGAAAGCCAGCCCAGCACCGCGGCCAGCGCCACCATGGCCAGGTGGGCCACCGCCAGCACCGGCCCGGCCAGTGCCATCGGCAAGGCCGCGCCGAGCAATGCCAGCGGCGTCACCACCAGGCTGACGAGCGGAATCGCCACCGCATTGACCAACGGCGACACCACCGATACCTGGCCGAACAGCACCAACGTCAGCGGCACCAGCCCGATGGTCACGGCCCACTGCGTGCGCGCCCCGGCGGCGAGCGTGGAACGCATGCGTTGCCAACGCCCTTGCGTCGAAGCATCCCGCCCGGGCCGGGCCGCGAAGAAGATCACCACCACCGCGCCGAAGGACAGCCAGAAGCCGGGCAACATCACCGCCCACGGATCCAGCAGCAATGCCACCAGCGCCGCCCAGGCCAGCGCCACCGAGGCGGGCGGCGCACGCGCACCCCACACCGCAATGGCCGCCACGCAGAGCATGGCCACGGTGCGCAGCGCCGGGATCTGCATGCCGGCCAGCAATCCGTAAGCCAGCGCACTGGCCACGGCCGCCACCAGCGCGGCCTGCCGGGCCGGCAGCCACAGCGGCAACGGCCGGCGCAGCCAGCGGCCGAGTCAGAACGAATGCCGCCACAGCAGCCCGGCAAGCGACGCCGCCATGCCGGCGATCATGGTGATATGCAGCCCGGAGATCGCAACCAGGTGGCTGACGCCGGTGCGCTGGAACAGTTGCCAGTCGTCCGCGTCGATGCCACGCTGGTCGCCAATGACCAGTGCGATCAGCACCGGACCGAAGCGCGCATCGGCCGGCAGTGCCGCGCGCAGGTGATCGCGCACGGCGGCGCGCCAGGCTTCTATTTGCCACGCCAGCCGCTCTCCTGACACATCCTGGAGCGGGCCCTGCGCACTGCGCACATAGCCGGTGGCGCCATAGCCTTGCGCCAGCAGCCAATAGGCGTATTGACATCCCCCCGTCCTCAGCCTTCGGCTGCCGCCTTACGGCGGAAAGGACGAGGATTCCTACGGCGCTACGTGATGCTCTACGT
>NZ_JBYSYC010000031.1:0-104842 GCF_058782875.1 Cupriavidus sp. FW305-F7
TCGGTGACCGCTTCACCAACGCCCTACGCTGAGATTTATTTAACCGACCTCAGCACACAGAATTCCTGACACCTCCCGCCCCCGCCTCGCAGACAAGCGCGAGGCACCTTGCCCTGTGCGTTTGGGGCTCCCGTCAGCGCGCCTTGTTCGCAAGCGCTTCTACTTCAGCGCGCAACCGCTCTTCCTGCTCCCGCAGTTCTGGCGTGAATTCAGCACCGAAGTCCTCGACCTCAAACAGCGGGCGAATCTCGATTTCGGACTCGCTTTCCATGGGGTTGGGGCAGCGCCTGACCCATTCGACAGCCTCATCCATTGACTCGACCTGCCACAACCAGAATCCGGCAACGAGTTCGTTGGTTTGCGGAAACGGCCCATCCGTCACAGTCCGCTGGTCGCCCGAAAAGCGCACCCGCTTTCCCCTGGCGCTCGGGTGCAAGCCCTCGCCCGCAAGCATGACGCCTGCCTTGACGAGCTCTTCATTGAACTTGCCCATTGCCGCAAGCAACTCCGTGCTTGGCATCTTGCCGCTTTCTGATTCGCTCGTGGCCTTCACCATCACTATGACACGCATTGTGTTCCTCCTAGACGGAATCGTTGGCGCCACAAAATACCGAAGCGGAGCCGCTGCGGCAGTGAGCGCCGGAACCAGGATCCAATCAGAATAGTTGAATTCGACAGCACCTGACTTGCGCGGACCGCGCCAGTGCCTCTACAGTTCGACCGATGAAGAATGAAACTGCCGTAGCAGCGCTCGCTGCACTTGCCCAGGATTCCCGATTGGCGATCTTCCGCTTGCTGGTCCAGGCCGGCCCGGACGGCGTCAGCGCGGGCCGGATCCGCGAAGCGCTGGGTGTGGCACCCGCGACGCTGTCCTTCCATCTGAAAGAACTGGTTCACGCCGGCCTCATCAAAAACACACAGGAAGGCAAGTTCGTGATCTATCGAGCCCAATTCGAGACGATGAACGCGCTCATTGCCTTCCTGACGGAACATTGCTGCGAAGGCAATCCGCAAGGCTGCGGCGTGCCGGATGTAGCATGCAAGCCGGCGGCCACTAAACGCGGCGGCGTCTCGACCGAACCGGCCTGAGCATCACGGTCGTCGAGATCAGAGCGCCCTGGGGCGAGCGTCAGGCCTTGCGCCCCGCTTCATACCAGCCTTGGGTCCGATTGACGATGCCGACCACCAGCAGCATGACCGGCACTTCAATCAGCACCCCGACCACGGTTGCCAGCGCCGCCCCTGACTTGAAGCCGAACAGGCTGATCGCCGTCGCCACCGCCAGCTCGAAGAAATTGCTGGCGCCGATCAGCGAGGACGGGCCCGCCACGCAATGCGCCACACCCAGCTTCCGGTTCAGCAGATACGCCAGGCCGGAATTCAGGAACACCTGGATCAGGATGGGCACCGCCAGCAGCGCGATCACCAGCGGTTGCTCGATGATGGCCTGGCCCTGGAAGGCGAACAGCAGCACCAGCGTCAACAGCAGCGCGGCGATGGAATACGGTCCGAGCTTGCCCACGACCCGCTGGAAATGCGCCACGCCCTTGCTCAGCAGCAGCTTGCGCAGCACCTGCGAAATCGCCACCGGCACCACGATATACAGCGCAACCGACGTCAGCAGCGTATCCCACGGCACCGTGATCGACGACAGGCCAAGCAGCAGTGCCACCACCGGCGCGAACGCCACCACCATGATGGCATCGTTCAGCGCCACCTGCGACAGCGTGAAATACGGGTCGCCCTTGCAGAGCTGGCTCCAAACGAACACCATCGCCGTGCACGGTGCCGCAGCCAGCAGGATCAGCCCGGCGATATAGCTGTCGAGCTGCTCGGCGGGCAGCATGGGCGCAAACAGGTGCCGCACGAACAGCCAGCCCAGCAGCGCCATCGAGAACGGCTTGACCGCCCAGTTGATGAACAGCGTCACACCGATGCCGCGCCAGTGAGATTTCACCTGGCCCAGTGCGCCGAAGTCGATCTTCAGCAGCATCGGGATAATCATGATCCAGATAAGGATGCCGACCGGCAGGTTCACCTGCGCGTACTCCATGCTGCCGATCGCCTGGAACGCGCCCGGCATCGCCTGCCCCAGCGCAATCCCGACGATGATGCACAGGGCAACCCAGATGGTCAGGTAGCGTTCAAAGAAGCCAATGGCGGGCTTCGTCGAAATGGGGGCGTGGGTGGTTGCGTGCTGATTCATTGGAGTTCCGGCGCCTTCAGTTCTTCGCGATCGCGTTGAGTGCGTCCTGCAGCTGCGCATTGCTCATGCCTTCCAGCGGCAACGCCAGCAGTTGCAGCATGCGGTAGCCAATGGCCTCGCGCGTCAGCTCGAATGCCAGGCGCTTGCCTTCGTCGCCGCCCAGGGCGTTGGACGGATCGGCATAGCCCCAGTGCACCTTGACCGGGCTGCCAGGCCAATAGGGGCACTGCTCCGCCGCGGCGCTGTCGCAGACCGTGATCACGATCCGCATTTCCGGCGCGTTGTCGCCGACGAATTCGTCCCAGCTCTTGCTGCGGTAGCCGGTCACGTCGACACCGGCATTGGTCAGCGCCTCCAGTGCGAACGGGTTCAGGCGCCCGCTCGGTGCGCTGCCGGCGCTGAAGGCGCGCACATCCTTGCCGAGCTTCCTGGCCCAATGGTTGAGCATCCCTTCGCTCAGCACACTGCGGGCGGAGTTATGGGTGCACAGGATCAGAACGTTGGTGGTCATGGGAGAAGGTGTGCTCAGCAGCACGACGAGTTGGAGTTCACCGCAATCCCGATCGGCTTGCCGCGCGGGGCACGCGGGGCACAGCAGGCGGAGCCTTCGGCGGACGTCGGTTCAGACTTGCTTTCACCAAATACAGGTACGTTGCCCAGCGTATGGAAGTGCTCCCATGCAATGCCCTGTGGATCGGTAACCCAGTGCTTTTCGCTGCGGGCATAGCAGCAGGTGGTTTCACCCTGGTCCAGCAGCGCCATATCGGCCGCCTCGGCGCGCGCTTTCAGTTCAGCAAGCTCGGCGGCGTCATCAGTCTGGAAACCGAGATGGTCGACGCCCGCCCCCTGGCCGCGCGTGGAGATTGCGAAGTTGATGCGCGGATCCTCGAGCATCCATTTGGCGTAGTCGCTCTCGACTCGCGTCGGTTCAGAGGCAAAGAGCTTCGAATAGAAGGCAATGCTCTTGCCAAGGTCGTCGACATGGACGTGAACGTGAAAGCGCTTCATCTGGACATCTCCATCAGCAGTGACAGGAAACCGCCGCTTCCTCGACGCCTTCGCAGCAATTGGCGGTCAGGTAGCCGAGCAACGCATTCATATGCGCGAAAGCGGCGCGATAGATCAGGTTGCGTCCGTCCCGCTCCTGCGTCACCAGGCCGGCGTGCGCCAGTTCCTTCAGGTGGAACGACAAGGTGGCCGCAGGCACGCCCAGCCGCTCGACCATCGCGCCGGGTGTCATGCCACCCGGGCCGGCGACGACCAGCATCCGAAAGACCTGGAGGCGCAGCCCGTGGGCCAGTGCCGCAAGGGAGCGGACAACATCATTCTCTTCCATATTTCTACAATACTGGAAATGTGGGATTGATGCAATACCCGATCCGGCGAAGCGCTGCGGGCGCCCTGCCCGCCGTCCGCGTCGTTCCTGGGACAACCTGGCCCGCGATGCCCGCGTCCTAGTCCATCAGATCCGTGTACTCACCTTTCGCATAGGGCCTTGTGCGGTTCCACGGAGCGGGTTGCGGCAAGGCAGCGGCGGTCACCCGCGTGATCTTCTTCTGCGTGCCGCTGGCATTGCGCGACTGGACCAGTCGCGGATACTGGCCAGCCACGTCCCACTGGACCGTCACCTGTTCATCGCCGCGCTTTGCGCGGTACTCCTGCACACCGCCGCGCGCAGGGCCGCTTGCGCTCATGGTCTTGAGCGCTGCCGGATCCAGCAGGTGGTAGGCGGTCGCCCACGAGCCGTCGAAGCCGACGTTGCCATACTCGGCCGGGCTGACTTCGAAGGTCTTGCGCATGGCGTCGCTGACCAGCCGCACCGACAGCTTGCCGGACGGCTGCCGCTCGATCCAGCGCGCGGCGGCCGACATGTCCATGTGCTTATGGCCCTTGTCTGCCTTGGCGTGCTCGGCTTCGTCATGCGCCCCTTGCGGGATCTCGCGCTCGATCCAGACCGTGCCGCCCTCGCGGTAGACACGTTCGGTGAAGTAGATGTCGCGACGCACACCGTCGGCCCCGATCGCCGACAACTCATGCTGCACGCGCAGCGCCAGGGGGCCGGTGGCCTTGGCCGGCTCTGCCGCCACGGCGGTGAAGGCTGCCGAGACCAGCAGCAGTGCGAGGACTGGAGTGGCTTGCTTGGTTTTCATGAAATCCGTTCAGAAAGCGAAAATGCGCACGCCGGCAAACCGGCGCGCGCATGGCATCAAAAGACACTGTGCTCAGTCGTGCAGCAAGGCCGCGGCCGCCATCAGAGGCCCAGCGCGGACTTCACGACGCTGAAGACCTTGGTGTTATCGATGGTGCCCTTGAGCGCGGCATTGCCCGGCCCCGTCGAGAACAGCATCACATCGCCGCCGCCGTGGGTTTCCGAGCCCGGCGAGCCGAGGTTCACGCCGACTTCCTGCAGGTAGCCGTCGGCCGTGGTGTCCACCAGCGCGGGATTGTCGCGCGGGGACTTGCGCGGACCACCGCCGTTGCCAAACACCAGCGTGGTGTAAGGCAGGCCGTCGGCCGCCGTGGCCGGCTGCTTGGTCTTGATGTCCGTCACCGTGCCCAGGATCGGGTTGCCGCGATGCGAGTAGCCGTTGATCGTCATCGTGTGGTCGTGGTCGGCGGTGACGACGATCATCGTGTTCGACAGGTCCACCATCGACAGCGCACGCTTGATGGCATCGTCAAACGCGATCGTGTCTTCCAGCGCGCGCTTGGCGTTGGTGCCGTGCAGCGCATGGTCGATCCGGCCGCCCTCCACCATGAGGAAATAGCCGCTGCCGTTCTTCTGCAGGATGCGGATGGCCTTCTCGGTCATGTCGGCCAGGCTAGGCTCGTCGACATTGTTCTTGACGCGGTCCAGCTCGTAGTTGAGGTGGTCCATGTTGAACAGGCCGAGCAGCTTGTTGGTGGATGCCGGATCCACGGCTTTGAACGCGGTGCCGGTGGTCACATAGGTGTAGCCCGGGAACTGCGTGGTCAGGTCGACGCCATCCGTGCGCTTGCCACCCGCGGCACTGGGCAGGAACTGGCGGCGGCCGCCGCCAAGCAGCACGTCCAGGCCGTCCTTGAGCGCCGTGTTGTAGCCGGCGTTGCCGGGCGTTGCCTGTGCGGCGATGTTGTTCTCGCCGTCGCGGTGGCAGACGTGCGAGAAGGTGGCCGCCGGCGTCGCGTGCGTCACGCGCGTAGTGGTCACCGCGCCGACCGACTTGCCGGCGGCCTTGGCCAGTTCCAGCACGGTCACGACCGGCGAGCCGTTGCCGCTGGGACAGGTGCTGTCACCGGCGCTGGTCACATAGGACTTGCCGGTGCCGTCGCTGGCCTTGGTATCAGCCGACATGGAGATGACTTCGTTGTTCATCTTCACGCCGGTCATGTAGGCCGCCATCGACGGCGCGCTGTCGGTGGTCTGCGCGTCGTTCGAATACGTCTTCACGCGCGCGGTGCGCTTGAGCGACTCCATGTTGAGCTTGCCCGTCTCGCCATACTTGTAGATGCGCGAAGCGGTGACGGTGGTCGGGCCCATGCCGTCGCCCAGGAAGAAGATGACATTCTTGGCCTCGCCCGCGGCTTGCGCAGGGAGGGCAATGCAGGCGCAGGCAGCCGCAACTGCGGACAGGCCGGTTCGAATGATGAGTTTCATGGCGTTATTCCGTCAGCGATAGTGGCTTAGAGGTCGATGGCCGTCTTGATCAGGCCGAACACCTCGGTGTTGTTCATCACACCGGTGAAGGATTCGGCACCATTGCCCAGTGCGCCGATAAAGACATCGGTGCCGCCATGGGTCTCGCCACCTGCCGCCATCGGGATCGCGGCTTCCTGGTGATAGCTCTTGTCGTAGACCTGTGCATCGGTCAGCGCGGTGCGCGTGGCCGGGCGGTTTTCGCCGTTGCCGAAACCGATGATGGTGAAGGGATTGCCGCCGGAGTCCGTGGACAGTGCGCCGGTCACGTAGTTCTTCAGCAGGCCCAGCACGCCGGGGTTGCTGTCGCTGGTGGGGCCGGTGCGCTTGGCGTAGCCATTGAGTACCAGCGTGTGGTCATGGTCGGCGGTGACGACGATCAGCGTGTTCTTCAGGCCCGGGTCGATCACGTTGAGCTTGTCGATGGCGGTCTTGATCGCGGTGTCGAAGGCCACGGTGTCCTGTAGCGCCTTGCGCGCGGTGGTTTCATGCAAGGCGTGGTCGATGCGGCCGCCTTCCACCATCAGGAAGAAACCCTTCTTCTTCGCGGCAAGCACGTCGATGGCCTTGCTGGTCATCTCCGCCAGGCTCGGCTCGTCGCCGGGAACGCGGTCCAGGTCGTAGGCCATATGGCTGGACGTGAACAGGCCTGCCACCTTCTTGGCGCTGGCGGCGTCGATCTTGTCGAACTCGGCCTTGCTGGACGCGTAGGTATAGCCGGCCTTCGTCAGCTCGCCAACCAGGTCGCGGCCGTCGGTGCGGGCGCCACCCGCGGCCTTGCTCTGGAAGTGCTTGCGGCCGCCGCCGAAGATCACATCGACGCCGTCGCCTAGCGCGCTGTTGTAGCCGGCGCCGTTCGGCACCAGTTGCGCGGCGATGGTGTTCTCGGCATCGCGGTGGCAGACGTGCGCGTAGGTCGTGGCGGGAGTCGCGTGCGTGATGCGCGTGGTGGTGACCACGCCGGTGCCATAGCCTGCCGTCTTCATCTGCTCGAGCAGCGTCGGCACGCTCTGGCCGTTGCCGGAAGCCGGGCAGGTGCTGTCCGCGCCGGACAGATAGTCCTTGCCGCTGGCATCAAAGGCACTGGTCTCCGGCGTCATCGAGATGACTTCGTTGTTCATCTTGACGCCGGTCATGTAGGCCGCCATCGACGGCGCGCTGTCGGTCACCTGCGCGTTGTTCGAATAGGTCCGGATAAACCCGCTCTCGGGGAGCGTGTCCATGGTCAGCTCACCATCCTCGCCGACCTTGTAGATCCGCGCCGCAGTCATCGTCGCCATGCCCATGCCGTCGCCAAGGAAGAACACGACGTTCTTCGTGGGCGCGGCGCTGCCGCCAGCCGGCGGCTGCGTGACCGACGCATTGCTGTCATCATCGCTGCCGCACGACGCCACGGCCAGCGCCAGCAGCGGTGCCGCCAGTATTGAAAGACGCCTCATATTTCCTCCCCGTTGGTTTTGGCGGGAGGATGCACGACGAATATTTCGGCACCGTGACGCGTCACATATAGACGGCAACGTTGTCACTGCAGTCAAACATCGGAAAGTGCAGCATCAGGCAGCTCGCCATGATCGGCCTGTTGAAGGCGAACGGCCCACCTGTGCGGCGAGCTGCCGCAGTAGTGAAGCTGCCTGGTGACGCTGAACACTGCTATATTGTCGCCAAAACAGGCACCGCTCTCGTGGGTAAATCGCATCGCCGGCCATGGTTCGCCGGCTTCCTCCTCGTTGTCTTCCTGGCAGCCCAGCTGGCAGCGGCGGCGTACGCTTGTACCGGCAGCCGCCACCAGGCGGAACACAGCGGCACGATGGCGGCGATGACCGAGTCCTGTGCCGAGATGGCCGCCAGCGACAGCCAGCAAGGTATCGACCAGAGCGGGCTTTGCCTCGCGCATTGCCAGGCCGATGCCAAGAACGCCGACCATGCTTCGCCGCAGCTTCCGGCCTTCATGCCGGTGCTGATGCGCGTGATTGAGCCAACGCGCGTGGTCCTGGCGGAGGTTCGCGTTGCGCTGCGCGCCGAGGCAGAGGCGCGCGGTCCACCACCCCTCACCATCCTTCACTGCAGTTTCCAGACTTAGCCTCCGGTTCGACGTCACCTGGTGCTGCCCGCCATGCGGGCAGCAGTCGTCGTTCCTGGAGGCTTTATGCTTTATCTACGTCACCTGACCGTGGCGCTGCTCAGCGCGCCCGCAGTGGGCCTGGCTGCGCCGCAAGGCGCGCCCGGGCAATCCGCCCCTTCCCTCTCCCTTGAGGAAGCCGTCGCGATCGCAAGCGCCCATGCCGGCGACGCTGAATCGTCGCGCAGCGCCGTGGAGGCCGCCGGGCAAATGGCGGTAGCCGCCGGCCGCCTGCCGGATCCCGTGCTCAAGCTCGGCGTCAACAACGTGCCCGTCAACGGCTCGGACGCGTTCTCGCTGAGCCGGGATTCCATGACCATGCGCTCGATCTCAGTGATGCAGGAATTCACGCGTGCGGACAAGCGCCGCGCCAGGGCCGCGCGCTTCGAAGCCGAAGCCGCCGCTGCCGACGCGCAGCGTGCGGTGGGGCTGGCAGGCGTGCAGCGCAATGCGGTCAATGCCTGGCTCGACCGGTGGTATGCGGAGCAGGCCGGCGTGCTGCTCGGCCATCACAGCCATCCACTTGAACTGGCACTGCAGGCCGCCACCGCGGCCTACCGCAGCGGGCGCGGCTCGCGTGCGGACGTACTGGCGATGGAGCTGGAAATCCAGAAGCTGCACGACCGCGAGGACGAGAACCGCGCCGCGCTGGCGACCGCCACGCTGAACCTGGAGCGCTGGGTCGGCGCCGCTGCAGGGCGCCCGCTGTCGGATCGGCCACCGCTTGAAGTGCCGCCAGGCGCCCGGCAACTCGCCAGGGGCGAGTTCGAGGCCGTGCCCGAACTGTCGGCTGCGCAGCGCGACGTGGCACTGGCCGAATCGGAGATCCAGGTAGCAACGGAAGCCCGCAAGCCGGACGTGACGGTCGAGCTGATGTACAGCCAGCGCGGCTCGGCCTACTCGAACATGGGCTCGCTCAATGTCAGCTTCCCATTACCGTGGGACCGGGGCAACCGCCAGGACCGCGAAATCAGTGCGCGGCTGGCGCAGGCCAATGACGCGCGGGCCAGGCTGGAAATGGTCCGGCGCAATACCCAGGCCATGGTCGGCGCCAGGCTGGCCGAGCTGCAGCGCAACCTTGACCGGCTGCGGCGCTACGACGACAAGACCTTGCCGCTCGCCCGGGCACAGGCGGATGCGGCACTGACGGCCTACCGCGCCAACACGGGCACCTTGGTGGCGGTCGCCGAAGCCAACCATCGCGCCATCGACACCGCCATGGATCGCCTGCTGCTTGAGGCAAAGACCGCAAAGCTGTGGGCGGACCTGAACTACCTGGTGCCGTTGCCTACCGTCCAGACCGAAGCCGCAGCGAAGGAGGCAAAATGAAGAAGCACGCCATTGCAGCAGCCGCCGGGCTGGTCGTCGCCTGCATCGCCCTCTACGGCGCTTACCACTTCGGGTTCACGCGCGGCACGCAAACTGCGCAACCGTCGGGCACGCCTGGCGCGGAATCCACCGTACTCAAGGCCGGCGACATCGATCCCAAGACCGGCAGGAAAATCCTGTACTGGCACGATCCCATGGTGCCGGGCCAGCGCTTCGACAAGCCGGGCAAGTCGCCCTTCATGGAGATGCAACTGGTGCCGGTCTACGCGGACGGCGATGGCGGTGGCAGCGGTGTCACCGTCGACAGCCATGTCGCACAAAACCTTGGCATTCGCACCGCCGAGGCAAAGCCTGGACGGCTGACCGCGATGCTGCAGGTGCCAGGCAATGTCGCCATCGACGAACGCAGCGTGCAGATCATCCAGGCGCGCACCAACGCCTTTGTGCAGCACGTCGCGGTCCGGGCGACCCTTGACCCGGTCCGGCGTGGCCAGGCGCTGGTCACCCTGTACTCGCCCGACTGGGTCGCGGCGCAAGAGGAATACCTGGCCGTGTCGCGCATGGCAGGAAGTGAACACCTGGGCGACCTGCGCGGCGCGGCGCGGGCTCGCATGCTGCAGGCGGGCATGACGCCGGGCCAGGTCAGTGCGGTCGAGAGATCCGGAAAATTGCAGTCCGGTATTGCCATCGCCAGCCCGGTCGATGGCCTCGTGACCGAGGTGGCGGTGCGCGAGGGCATGACCGTGTCGCCGGGCATGACGCTGTTCCGCCTGGCTGATCTCAGCCAGGTCTGGGTGATTGCCGAGGTACCAGAGGGCCAGGCCGGCACTATCCGGGCCGGCGCGGCTGCGACGGTACTGCAGGGCGGCACGGCCGGCCCCCTTGCCGGCAAGATCGACGCCATCCTTCCCGACGTCAACCCGGCGACCCGCACCGTCAAGGCCCGCATCGACCTGCCCAACCCCGGCAGGCGCCTGCTGCCGGGCATGTTTGTCAGGGTCAGCTTCGACAGTGGCGCACAGCAGGAGGCGTTGCTGATCCCGTCGGAGTCGGTCATCCGCACCGGTCAGCGCAATATCGTCATGGTCGATGCCGGCCAGGCAGGGTTCGTTGCCACCGATATCAAGACCGGCCGCGAGGCCGATGGCATGGTCGAGGTGCTGGACGGACTGGCGCCGGGGCAGAAAGTGGTCACGTCCGGCCAGTTCCTGATCGACTCGGAAGCCAGCCTGCGCGGCAGCGCGGAACGGATGACGGCCACACCAGCAGCGTCTGCACCTGCCGCGCCGGCCGCAGAGCATGAGGGCACCGGCCGCATCGAAGCCGTGAACGGCAGCGAGAGCCTGACCATCTCGCACGGCCCGATCCCGTCGGCACAGTGGGGCGCGATGACCATGGACTTCGCCGCACCGCCAACTGGCCTGCCCAAGGGACTGAAGCCTGGCGACCGCATCCGCTTCCGCTTCCACCTGGACCGCGATGGTGCGGCCACGCTGTCGTCGGTCGAGCCCGCCGGCACCGCCCAGGGAGCCAGGCCATGATCGCGCGCCTTATCCTGGCCTCGATCCGCCACCGCTTCCTGGTCCTGCTGGCCACGGTGATGCTGACCGCATGGGGCCTGTGGGCGGTGCGGAGCACGCCGCTCGACGCCCTGCCCGACCTGTCCGATGTACAGGTGATCATCCGCACGCCCTTCCCCGGCCAGGCGCCGCAGATCGTCGAGAACCAGGTCACGTATCCGCTGACCACCACCATGCTGTCGGTACCCGGCGCCAGAACGGTACGGGGTTACTCCTTCTTCGGCGATTCGTTCGTCTATGTGCTGTTCGAGGATGGCACCGACCTGTACTGGGCGCGCTCGCGGGTGCTGGAATACCTGAACCAGGTGCAGTCCCGCCTGCCCGCCGCGGCCAGGCCGGCGCTGGGGCCGGATGCCACCGGCGTCGGCTGGATCTACGAGTACGCGCTGGTGGACAAGACCGGCCAGCATGACCTTGGCCAGTTGCGTGCACTGCAGGACTGGTTCCTGCGCTTCGAACTGAAATCGCTGCCCAATGTGGCCGAGGTCGCTTCGCTGGGCGGCATGGTGAAGCAGTACCAGGTGGTGCTGATGCCGGACCGGATGCGCGCCTACAACCTGTCGCAGGGCAAGGTGCTGGCGGCGCTCAAGGGCGCCAACCAGGAGGCCGGCGGGTCGGTGCTGGAAATGGGCGAGGCAGAGTATATGGTCCGCGCCAGCGGCTACCTGAAGACGCTCGACGATTTCCGGCAGATCCCGCTGGTGACCAGCGATGCCGGCATTCCGGTGCGGCTGGGCGATGTCGCCGTCGTTCAGCTTGGCCCGGAGATGCGGCGCGGCATCGCCGAACTTGACGGCCTGGGCGAGGTGGCCGGCGGCGTCATCGTGATGCGCTCAGGCAAGAACGCGCTGGAAACCATCGAGGCGGTCAAGGCGAAGCTCGCCACGCTGCAGAAGAGCCTGCCTGCCGGCGTGCAGATCGTCACCACCTACGACCGCTCCACGCTGATCAAGCGCGCGGTGGAAAACCTGACGCACAAGCTGGTCGAAGAGTTCGCCGTGGTCGCGCTGGTGTGCCTGCTGTTCCTGTTCCACCTGCGTTCCGCGCTGGTGGCTATCGTCTCGCTGCCGCTGGGCGTGCTGGCCGCCTTCCTGGTGATGCGCTACCAGGGCATCAATGCCAACATCATGTCGCTGGGCGGCATTGCCATTGCCATCGGCGCCATGGTCGATGCCGCGGTCGTGATGATCGAGAACGCGCACAAGCAACTGGAGCACTGGCATACGGACCATCCCGGCCGGGCGCTGACAGGGGACGAGCGCTGGGGCGTGATCGGCCGGGCCGCCACCGAGGTCGGGCCGGCGCTGTTCTTCTCGCTGCTGATCATCACGCTGTCGTTTATCCCGGTCTTTACGCTGGAGGCGCAGGAGGGCCGGCTGTTCTCGCCGCTGGCCTTTACCAAGACCTATTCCATGGCCGCGGCGGCGGGCCTGTCGGTGACGCTGGTGCCGGTGCTGATGGGCTACCTGATCCGCGGCAGGATTCCTTCGGAGCAGTCCAACCCCTTGAACCGATGGCTGATCCGCGCCTATCGGCCGGTGCTTGCACGGGTGCTGGCCTACCCGAAGACCACCCTCGCGATCGCCGCGGTGCTGCTGGCCGCGACAGCGTGGCCGATGATGCGTACCGGCGCCGAGTTCATGCCGCCGCTTGACGAGGGCGACCTGCTCTATATGCCGTCGGCCTTGCCGGGCCTTTCCGCCGGCAAGGCGGCGCAGCTGCTGCAACAGACCGACCGCCTGATCAGGACCGTGCCCGAGGTGGCGACCGTGTTCGGCAAGGCCGGCCGCGCCGATACCGCGACCGATCCGGCGCCCCTCGAGATGTTCGAGACCACCATCCAGTTCAAGCCGCGCGACCAGTGGCGTGCCGGCATGACCCCCGACAAGCTGGTGGAAGAACTCGATCGCGTAGTCACGGTGCCGGGACTGTCCAACATCTGGGTGCCGCCGATCCGCAACCGCATCGACATGCTTGCCACCGGGATCAAGAGCCCGGTCGGCATCAAGGTGGCGGGCGCGGACCTGAAGGAAATCGATCGCCTGGCGACGCGCATCGAGGAAACCGTCAGGACAGTGCCGGGGGTGACATCGGCGCTGGCCGAGCGGCTGACCGGCGGGCGCTATGTCGATATCGATATCGACCGCGTGGCGGCCGGCCGCTACGGGCTGAACATCGCGGATGTGCAGAGCGTGGTGTCGTCCGCCATCGGCGGCGACAATGTGGGCGAGGTCGTCGACGGGCTGGCGCGCTTCCCGATCAACGTCCGCTACCCGCGCGATTACCGCGACTCCGTGGAGAAACTGCGCAGCCTGCCCATCGTCACTGACAAGGGCCAGCATATCGTGCTGTCCGACGTGGCGCGCATCCAGGTGGTGCAGGGAGCCCCGATGCTGCGCAGCGAAAACGCGCGACTGTCGGGCTGGGTGTATGTCGACATCCGCGGGCGTGACCTGCGCTCGGCTGTCCGGGACATGCAGGCCGCCGTCGCGAAAGCGGTGCCGATGCCGGCTGGCTATTCCCTAAGCTGGTCGGGGCAGTTCGAATACCTGGAGCGGGCCGCCGCAAAGCTGAAGGTGGTGGTGCCGTTCACGCTGCTGATCATCTTCGTGCTGCTGTACCTGGTGTTCGGCCGCCTCGATGAAGCCCTGCTCATCATGGGCACGCTGCCGCTGGCGCTGATCGGCGGCTTCTGGCTGCTTTACCTGCTGGGCTACAACCTGTCGGTTGCCGGCGTGGTCGGCTTCATCGCGCTGGCGGGCGTGGCGGCGGAATTCGGCGTGATCATGCTGCTCTACCTGAAGCAGGCATGGACCGCGCGCGCGAACCAGGGCGATGCCAGCCCGTCCGCGCTGCTTGAAGCCATCCAGGAAGGCGCGGTGCTGCGCGTACGCCCCAAGGCAATGACCGTCGCCGTCATCCTTGCCGGCCTGGTGCCGATCATGTGGTCGCATGGCACCGGCTCCGAGGTCATGCAGCGCATTGCCGCGCCGATGGTGGGCGGCATGCTCACCGCGCCATTGCTTTCGCTCTTCGTGGTGCCGGCGGTGTATTTGCTGATGCGCCGGCGCCAGACCAGACCTCAACCTGTTTCCGTCCACCCATCACTGCAAAAGGAACCCCAATGAAATCCATCAAGACGCTCGCCCTCGCCCTTGCCTTGACCATCACGCCGGGCGCATTCGCAGCGGGCTCGATGGACGGCATGAACATGAAGCCGTCCGCACCCTCGCAACAGGTGCCACAGCCCGTGGCGGCCGAAATCAGGAAGATCGATGTGCAGGCCGGCAAGGTCACGCTCAAGCACGGACCGATCGCCAACCTGGGCATGGGCCCGATGACCATGGCGTTCCCCGTCAGGGATCGCGCATCGCTGAAGGAATTCAAGGAGGGCGAGGCGGTATCCGTGACATTCGACAACGTTGATGGCAAACCTACGGTCGTGGAAATGCGGCGCAAGTGAGGTTGACCGTCACCGAAGGTGGTTGCGCGCTAGATGCACAATCACTGCGGCTCCCCAAGCGACCGACATTTGCCGAGCTCACGCTTTGGTGCCCAAGCGCTCCTTCAGGAACTCGATAAAGCGCTGTGTCTTTGCCGGCAGCAAGCGTGTCTCGGTCAGGGCATAGACCGGCGTCGGCCTGGTCTGCCAGTCAGGCAATATCCGGCGCAGGCGGCCGGCCGCCACATCCTCTGCCGCGACCTCCTCGGCCAGCAATATCACGCCCAGGTCCAGCGTTGCCAGGCGTCGGAACATGCCAACGCTATTGACGTAGAACCTTCCCCCCACCTCCACCTCGACGGTCTCCTCACCGCGATGCAGCGCCCACTTGCCTGCCTTGGGAAAACCGATGCACTGATGCCGTACCAGGTCCGTGGGATGGGTCGGCTCGCCAGCGCGTTCCAGGTAGCCCGGTGAGGCATAGACCTGCACCGAAAGGCGCGCAAGCAGGCGGGCGATCAGGTTCGAGTCCGTCAGCTCGCCCATGCGGATGGCCACATCGAAGGGCTCGGCCACCAGGTCGACACGGCGGGGCGTGAGGTCGAAATCAAAGGTGATGTCCGGGTAGCGGGCAGCGAACTCCGCAATCAGGGGCGCCATGTAGATCATGGCGAAGTCGACCGGCAGCGACGCGCGCAGCACGCCGCTCGGCTGCGCCAGCATCTCCCCCAGTTGCTCGTGTGCAATCCGCGCTTCGTCGACGATGCGCTTGCAGCGCTCGTAGTAGATCTGCCCAGCCTCGGTCAGCTCGACCTTGCGCGTCGTGCGATGCAGCAGCCGCAGGCCGATGGCCTTCTCCAGCGCGCTGATCCGCCTGGACAGTGTGGAGTTCGGCACACCGGTGGCAGCGGCCGCGCCACGAAAGCTCCGCGTCTGGGCGACCTCCACAAACAAGGCCATGTCATTGAGCAGTTCCATCTGGATTGCGCCATTTTTGGATCAATGATTGCCAATCTATCATCTTTATCTCGTCAATGAATTAATCGAGCATACGTCCATGGGCTTCCCTTCGCCGCCTTCGCCCCAACCCGTACAGGAATTGACCATGAGCCAACTGTTCACCCCCGTCCACATCGGCCGCCACATCGCGCCGAACCGCCTCGTCATGGCGCCGATGACCCGCTCCCGCGCCGACGCCGACGGCGTCCCCGGCGACATGACCGTCACCTACTACGCCCAGCGCGCCAGCGCCGGCCTGATCATCACCGAAGGCGTGTTTCCGTCCGCCATGGGCAAGGGCTACGTGAATACGCCCGGTATCGAAACCGAGGCCCAGGTTGCCGGCTGGAAAAAGGTGACTGAAGCCGTGCACGCCCGCGGCGGCCGTATTTTCATGCAGCTGATGCATTGCGGCCGGATCTCGCATCCGTCGCTGCTTGATGGCGCAACGCCCGTGGCACCGTCGGCCATCAAGCCCGAGGGACAGGCGTGGACGCCTGCCGGCCAAGTCGACTTCGTCACGCCCCGCGAACTCAGCCTGGCCGAGATCGCCGGCGTCATTGACGAATATCGCCAGGCCACCCGCCGCGCCATCGACGCGGGCTTCGACGGCGTCGAACTGCATGCGGCCTCCGGCTACCTGCCCGAGCAGTTCCTTTCGTCTGGCAGCAACCACCGGCAAGACCAATACGGCGGCTCGGTCGAAGGCCGCGCTCGCTTTGTGCTGGAAGTGCTGGCCGCGATGGTGGCCGAGGTCGGCGCCGACCGGGTCGGCATCAAGATCTCGCCGGAGATGAACTACAACAGCATCACCGATGCCACGCCCCAGGAGACCTACACCTACCTCGTCGACAAGCTTCGCGGCCAGGGCCTGGCCTATCTGCATGTCGCGCTGTTCGGTGCCACGGTCGACTACCACACCCTGCTGCGCCCGCGCTTCGACGGCACCTACCTGATTGGAGGCGGGTTGACGCAGGACAGCGCCGCAGCCCTGCTGGCCGATGGCAAGGCCGACGCCACCGTCTTCGGCAGCGCCTTCCTCGCGAATCCCGACCTGCCGGAGCGCTTCCGCCAGGGCGCCGCGCTCAACGCGCCGGACCGCAACATGTTCTTTGCGCCGCCGACGGCCCAGGGATACATCGACTATCCGGCGCTGGCTGAAGCCGAAGCGGCTTGAAGCAAGGGGCGTTTGCCCCATTCACCATCAAGGAATGCATCATGAAGTTCGAACGATTCACTGCAGACACCGCCGCCCTGCTCCTGATCGACCATCAGGTAGGCACCATGGGCTGGGTGAAGTCCATTCCCTTTGACGAAATGAAGCGCAACGCGCTGATGGTGGCCAAGACCGCGGCCATCCTGAAAGTCCCTGTCGTGATGACCTCCAGCATGGAGGAGTACGCCCAGGGACCGCTGATCAGCGAGCTGGCGGACATTTTTCCGGCTGAGTTCGCTGCGCGCATCAAGCGCGTTGGTGTTGTGAATGCCATGGACGATGAGAACTTCGCGGCGGCGGTGAAGGCTACCGGACGCAGGAAATTGATCATCGCTGGCGTGACCAATGACGTGTGCACGGTGTATCCGGCGTTGAGCCTGGTGTCGCAAGGTTATGAAGTGCAAGTCGTCGCGGATGCCGGCGGATCGCCGAGCAAGATGGCTGACGATATTGCCTTGCGGCGCATGGAGAAGAATGGTGTCACGCTGACCAGCACCAACCAGTTGATTGCGGAACTGGCCGGGAGTTGGGCTACGCCCGAAGGCAGCCGCATTGTGCAGGAGGTGATAATGGGGGCTTTGCAGGGCTGATGGGGGGCGCCTATGTGGGCTGGGGGCAGGATGCAATCAGCCCCGGCTGGTTGGACCGGGGCTGTCAGATTAGTTAGTGCAGTTGGCGCTTCAGGTCAGCAAGTTCCGAATGCATCGAACTGACTGCATCCTTGACCTTTGCATCGAGACTGCCGGCCTGCTGGCAAGCGCGGTCTGCACGATCACCGATCCGTTCGAGATCATCGACCCACTGCCGGATCCGATCCTCATCCTTGGAAGACACGACCTTCGATGCCGATTTGCACTCCTTGTCGAGCTCATCCACCCAGTTCATCAAGTCTTGTGGAATCCCCGTATCGGCATGACAAGTCCGTGATGTCTCGCTGATGGTTTGCTGCAGATGACTAAAACGTTGCTGCATTTCACTGGCTTGCAACATGATGCCCCCTTCGTGAACACCAATCCACATGAGTTCAGGCAGCAGATGATTGTGTGTTGCCTGTGCCATTGTCATTCGCCCGCATCAGTTGGCTGCCGATGAAGCTCCATTGCGCAGCCTCGAAGCGCGCGAAGGGCACTTTTTCAGTCTAGGTCAAATTCAACCGCACGCTCCGATGTGATCCCCGAGGTTCCGCGGCATTACTAGGCATTAGCCGCGCCTCGCTATATCTTGAACTCAAGACAGTCCGGCGCTCGGGCTGAGCTACGGACATGCGTAAATTGCCGGAGGCTGAAATGTTGGAAAGAAAGCGGTCTTACAAGGGATTCCACGTTGCCCTGTTCGTGCCGGAGGTGATTGAGCCAGGCAAGCCAGGCGGGCGAGTCCAGATCTCCACGCGCAATGAGGACATGGGCATCCGCTTTACGCCGGACTGGCCCCACCCGCCCGCAACGCTGCAGGAGGCAGAGGACTGGCTTTTCGCCTACGCCGCCGGGATCATCGATTGTGAACTGGCTGGCGGCTTCGGCATTGATCTCAGGAACGAGTAAGTCAGTTCGGCGACGAAAGATCTGCGGAAGCCGGTCGGCGCGTCTCCTGCGCCTGGCGGGGATGGCTGTGTTCGTGGAGATTCTGGCATGCCGTGCAGCGCATGGCGGTCGGGTACGCCTGCATGGCCTGCTGGCAGTCAATACAGACGCCATACTGGCCACTCCTCATCCGTGACCGGGCTGCTTCAATGTCGGCCAGTTGCATGCGATAGTGTTTCAGCATCGCGTCGCCCTGGCGCTGCACAGTCTTTTCGTCCGCCATTTCACCATCATCAAGCTGTTCACGTTGTGTTGGCGCCACGACAGGCGAATCCGCGGTTCCGGCGACGGCACGGATGCGCAACTCCTCAGCGTCCATTTGGGCCACCAACTTCGCCAATTCTTCCTTTGTCAGCCCTTCCATGACTGGCCTCCTGGATGAGCATCCTGCGGGTCGCACGTAAGCAGACCCTCCAGCGTAGCGCGCCTGGGCAATCGCACTTGGCGGGCACAGTTGCTGTATTGCCGCTCAGATGTGTTGCCACTCAGATCGAGGCTCCCGCAAGGCGCCGTAGCCATTTGCCGGCATGGCAAAAAACCACGTGTCCCTTGCGGGACCGGCACGTGTCACAGCCGTGCCGGCGCCGCAGTCACGAATGCCTAACGGTGGCTGGCAGCCAGCGCGACGATAGCGCCTGTCGTTGCCGCGATGGCGGCCACGGTACCCATGCTTTGCCATGGATGCTCATGAACGTAGCGATCAGTCGTTGTCGCCCACTCGGAGACTTTGGCGCGACCTTCTTCGCGCAACGTAACGATGCGCTCCTGCAGCGCGCGCTGCCGGGCCTTGAGTGCATGGCGCTCAAGGCTGGTCCCTACGCCGGTTTCGGCTTTGACATCATGAAGAAGTGCCTGAACGTCGGCCATCAGCGTATCGACGTCGCGGGCCAATGCGTCCTTGCGCATAGAGAAATCGGATTGGATGTCGTTCATCTTGCCCTCCTGTTAGCGAAATCATCGCGGTGCGTCGCGCAGCACGATTGGCACTGTGTCAAATATAGGATTGGGTTGACCGCCCGGCATGACAAACAGCAAGCCACGACGAAGCGGCGCGGAAGGGGGCAAGAGGACCGTGGCACTCCTGAGCGACGACGATGGTCATGCGTCACGCATGGCATGCCCATACTTGCATAGGATGCATACACGAGGCGCAAAGTGAAGGACAGGTGCCGGATACGGTACTGCCGACGCTGCCGGCCCCGTCCCGGCGGGACTGTACGCGGCGCCGCGCATGCAGGGAGCGATGGCGCGGCACTGGCGTCACGACTTTCGCGTCCCTCGCCTTATCCGCTCCAAATATTTTCCTGAAGCGACCTCGATTCGCACCGTGTCCCCTTCCTTGACGAACTGAGGAACGAGAACTTCCATGCCGTTATCCAGCGTGGCAGTCTTGAAGGTAGAGGTTTCATGCTCGTGCAGGCCCGGCGGCGTGGACATGATGGTTACCTCGACGGCAGCGGGGAATGCGATGGTGACTGGCTCGCCCTCATAAAGCTGCACCGGGATTCGCATATTGGGGCGAAGAAATTTCTGGTATGCGCCCATGGTTTCCGCAGGAAAACTGATCTGTTCGAAGGTGTCGGGATTCATGAAGAAAAAGGCGTCACCATCGGTGTACAGATATTCCATCTCCTGGTGATCAAGCGCGACCTCTTCGAGCTTGTTGCTCGGGTGCAACCGCAACTCCTTGATGTGACCAGTCTTAAGGCTCTTGAACTTGGCGAAAACTGCGCTCCCCTGTTGGCCGCCGCCGGCGTGGTACCCGGCGCTGGTAACGCTATGAAGTTCACCTTCAAGCATGATGACCATGCCCGACTTCAGTTCGGAAGCTTCGACCATTGGTGTCTCCGCCTGGGCGGCAAGATTTCGCCTTCAGCCTAGCACCGCAGCGCCCCTTCAACAAAGGGCCGGCGGCGACAGCGGTACGCTGAACGAGAAACTCGACGGCGCCGACCGCATTGGGAAGATTGCGCACCTGCGACAGCGGGATGTTGCAGCGCCGAATGCACAAGGCTGATAGGGGGCCAGACCGCCACGGGTCGCCCTGCCCCTGATCAGGGAATCGAGAAGCGCGTCACACCAGAGCAGGAATGATTGTCATACCATCAAGTTCGTAGAGCGTGCCAGCGGGCCGAGGCGGATGGTCCCGCCGGCCACAAGGAGGCCAACATGTTTCAGCATATCCTGGTACCCACCGATGGATCGGCACTCTCCGACGCTGCCGCGCGCATGGCGGTGAAACTCGCCAAGGCATTTGAGGCGAGGATCACTGGATTGCACGTCATCCCGGAATTCCATGTCCTCACGCATCGGGCTGACATGCTGGAAGATGCCCAGGAGCGCTACGCACAACTTGCCGAAATGCATGCGGAGCGATACCTGGCGGTGGTCGCACAAGCGGCAAAGGAAGGGGAGGTGGCATGCGAGACGCTCAGCGTTACCCACAACCACCCCTATGAGGCGATCATCCTGACCGGGGAGGAACGTAACTGTGACCTCATTGTCATGGCGTCGCATGGCCGAGCCGGCCTGCAGGGGCTGCTGATCGGCAGCGAAACCCAGAAGGTCCTGACGCATTGCCGGATCCCGATCTTCGTGTTTCGCTAATCAATACTGCAGACCAACCGCACGCGGCGCAGTGGCGAGCGTCAACCCGACTCGGCCCCTTGACCTGAGCCTTGGCACAAGAAAATGTTTGATGAGAACCCCGCGAGCTATCTCGCCGGACCAAAAAAACGCCAACCCGTATGGGTTGGCGTTTTGCTTGGGGTATTACCGGTATCAGAACTGGTTCATGGTGTTGTCTTTACCCGCCGCTTTCAGGGCCGCTTCGCCGCTGAAATACTCCTTGTGGTCGTCGCCGATGTCCGAGCCGGACATGTTCTGGTGCTTCACGCAGGCGATGCCCTGGCGGATTTCCTTGCGCTGCACGCCAGCCACATAACCCAGCATGCCCTGGTCGCCGAAGTATTCCTTGGCCAGGTTGTCGGTCGACAGTGCGGCGGTGTGGTAGGTCGGCAGCGTAATCAGGTGGTGGAAGATTCCTGCTTCGCGCGACGCGTCGGCCTGGAAGGTCCGGATCTTTTCGTCGGCGAGCTTCGCCAGTTCGGTCTGGTCGTATTCAACGCTCATCAGCTGGGCGCGGTCATATGCCGACACATCCTTGCCCGCGGCTTTCAGCGCGTCATACGCCTGCTGGCGGAAGTTCAGGGTCCAGTTGAATGACGGGCTGTTGTTGTACACCAGCTTGGCGTTCGGGATGACCTTGCGAATCTCGCTGACCATGCCGCCGATCTGGGCGATATGCGGTTTTTCGGTTTCGATCCAGAGCAGGTCAGCGCCGTTTTGCAGTGCGGTGACGCAATCCAGTACGCAGCGCGCTTCGCCCGTGCCGGCGCGGAACTGGAACAGGTTGCTAGGCAGGCGCTTGGGACGCAGCAGCTTGCCGTCGCGCTTGATGATGACGTCACCATTACCCAGTGCGTCGGCCGACAATTCTTCGCAATCGAGGAAGGAATTGTATTGGTCGCCCAGGTCGCCCGGCGTGTGGGTCACGGCGATCTGCTTGGTCAGGCCGGCACCCAGCGAGTCGGTACGGGCCACGATGATGCCGTCGTCCACGCCCAGTTCCAGGAAGGCGTAGCGGATGGCGCGGATCTTGGCCAGGAAGTCCTCATGCGGCACGGTGACCTTGCCATCCTGGTGGCCGCACTGCTTCTCGTCGGACACCTGGTTTTCGATCTGAATGCAGCATGCGCCCGCTTCGATGAACTGCTTGGCCAGCAGGTACGTTGCTTCGGCGTTGCCAAAACCCGCGTCGATGTCCGCGATGATGGGCACGACGTGGGTGACGTGGTTGTCGATCTTCGCCTGGATGGCGGCCTTGGCAGGGCCTTGGGCAGCGTCCAGCTCGCGGAACAGGCCGCCCAGTTCACGGGCGTCAGCCTGGCGCAGGAAGGTGTACAGCTCGCGGATCAGCGCGCTGACGGAGGTTTTTTCGTGCATCGACTGGTCCGGCAGCGGGCCGAACTCGGAGCGCAGCGCAGCCACCATCCAGCCGGACAGGTAAAGGTAGCGGCGCTCGGTGCTGTTGAAGTGCTTCTTGATGGAGATCATCTTCTGCTGGCCGATGAAGCCGTGCCAGCAGCCCAGCGACTGGGTGTACTTCGACGAGTCGGCATCGTAGGCGGCCATGTCGGCGCGCATGATCTTGGCGGTGTATTTGGCGATGTCCAGGCCCGTTTTGAACTTGTTCTGGGCACGCATGCGGGCGGCATACTCGGGATTGATGGCATTCCACGCGCTGCCGTGGTTCTCTTTCAAACCAGCAACTGCCTTGATGTCGTCTTGATACTGGGCCATGGGAATTTCCTAAGAAGAAATTGAGAAAAAAGTTGAGTGTGCTGGCGGATGTCGAGGCAAGCAGCGTGGGTTCATTGTAGGGCGTTCTTGATGCGTGGCGGCAAAGTCTTATATAAGACATAAGAGTTGATTTTCCCTTATTTTTCAATGAGATAGATTGCAAATTTCGCAATGTGGAACACTTTTTCAGAGAACGAAAAATAGCGCCGGGGGAAACACGGCGTAAATTCCACAATGTGAAACGCGCTTTCAGCTGTCGGAGGCAGGGGCGAGCACGGACGGTTGGTTTGCATCTGTCGGCATGCGCGCTACCATCGCGATCCGGCCATCCAGTGGTTACGCACGCAGGTCTTCTAGCCGTTCTTCAAGTAGGTGCCCAGGCCGGGCATCGGCCTAGTGCGGCGCCTGCATGCCGAGATGCGACGCGCGCAGCGTCTGGCTGGGCAGTACGCCGAACAGCCGGCGGTACTGCATGGCGAACCGGCCGATGTCCCAGACCCCGAAGCGCATGCAGATGCTCGTGACCGTCTCGCCTGCTTTGGCATGCAACAGCGCCTGGCGCGCGCGGTGCAAGCGGTGGAGCACCAGATACCGGTGGGGGCTGATGCCGACGTACCGGTTGAACACGTTGCGAATGGTACGTTCCGAGGCACTGGTGGCCGCGCATAGGTCTTCAAGCAGGATGGGCGTGTGCCGCGCCGCTGCCAGGAAATCCATGGCCTGGCTCAGGATGCGACGGTGATTCTGGTGCCTGGCAGTGTCGGTACTGCGCGCTGCCAGCGGCAGCAGGGTGTTGAACGCGTGCCGGAGGAGTTCGCTGCGCGCGGTCTGCTCGCCAGCCGGGTGATGCAACTGGGTAGACTGGCAATCATCGATGAAGAGCAGGCGCCGGGTCAGCGCAAGCAAGGCGCCCAGGCTTGGACCGCCGGTCAAGACAAGATTGCGGGCGAGACATGACAAGTCGGCACTGTCGGCATGTGCCGCCATCCACCGGCAGACGAGCTCGCATGACATGGAGATTGTCATCCAGCTTGCCGGGCGGCTGGCATCTATATGGAACATGCGGTCCGGCGCCATCCAGCCGATTGCGTGGCGGTCGAACCGGCGCCCGTCAACCACCGTGCATTCATGTCCGCTCAGCGGCAGGAACAGGTTGAAGCATCCCGGCATGCCTGCGCCACTGTAGATCGTCGCGGCGCCTTCCTGTCCGGCCATCAAGGCAACGCCATTCAGTTCGAGCACACGCAGGCGCCAGTCCCGTCGCTGCGCCGAGCGCAGCATGTACCGGCCGTTTACGCCATACAGTGACGCTTCGAATTCATCGAACTCCGCATAGCTGGCCTTGGTCATCGTCACCCTCTTGCGCTCAAGTGGATTGGAGTGCCCTGCGGCGGGATGGCTGACACCTGGCGAAGGCTCGGCAAGGCGCCATCCGATTTGCCGATTTTACGTAGCGACTGGCCAGAGTCCAGGAGAATAATTCCGTCACCGCGATGGTTGCCGACCGTGAAGCAGGCTGCCATGTCGACAGCGCACAGGCTGGCGACGATCGCACACATCGGGTCCTCGAGCCGCCGCGGGCTTTCCAATCCCCTTCAGACGGAGCAAGCCATGGGAACGATTACAACCAGGGACGGGACCGAGATCTACCTCAAGGACTGGGGCGCGGGGCAACCAATCGTCTTTCATCACGGCTGGCCCCTGACCGCCGACGACTGGGATGCCCAGCTTCACTTCTTCCTGGCCAGGGGGTTCCGGGTCATTGCGCACGATCGCCGCGGCCACGGCCGCTCCACGCAGACCGCCATCGGCAATGAGATGGACACCTACGCCGCCGACGTAGCCGCGCTCGTTGGGCACCTCGATCTGAAGGACGCTGTCCATGTCGGCCACTCGACTGGCGGCGGCGAAGTGGCGCGCTATGTCGCGAAGCATGGCGCCGGGCGCGTGGCCAAGGCGGTCCTGATCGGTGCCGTACCGCCGATCATGGTCAAGACGGACGCCAATCCGGGGGGCTTGCCGGTGGAGGTGTTTGACGGCTTCCGCGAGCGGGTAGCGATCGACCGCGCCCAGTTCTACAAGGAAGTGCCGGTGCCCTTCTATGGCTACAACCGCGACGGCGCGAAGGTCTCGGAAGGCGTGAAGGACAACTGGTGGCGACAGGGCATGATGGGCGGGGTCAAGGCCCAATACGATTGCATCAAGGCGTTCTCGGAAACTGACTTCACCGAAGACCTGAAGGCCATCGACGTGCCGGTGCTAGTCATGCACGGCGACGACGACCAGATCGTGCCCATCGGGGCCTCGGCCCTGTTGAGCGCGGAGCTGCTGCGCAACGGCACCCTGAAGGTCTACAAGGGCCTGGCGCATGGCATGTGCACGACCCATCCGGATCTCATCAACAACGATCTGCTGGCGTTCGTGCAACGCTGACCAGTGTCGCAGAGGCACGATTGCCAGTGCCGGGGAGGACGATCATGACAGGACCCGCCTACACCAGCGAGTCCACCGGGCTTCTGCTGGTGGATCCGTACAACGCTTTCCTGCGCGAAGGCGGCAAGCTGAACGGCCTGGCCAAGCAGGTGGTCGGACAAACTCGGGACGCTGGCAAATCTGCGTGCGGTGACCAGCGCGGCGCGTTAGCGCGGCATACAGGTATTCTACGTGCCGCACCATCGCGCCCGCCCGGACGAGCATCTCGGCTGGCAGCGCGCCAGCCCCTACCAGCTCGGTCCCAGCCGCGCGCAGGTCTTTGCCGAAGGCACCTGGGGCGGGGACTGGCATCCTGATTTCCGCCCCATGGCCGGCAACGTGATTGTCCATGAGCACTGGGGCGGCAGCGGCTTCGCCAACACGGACCTGGATTTCCAGCTCAAGCAGCACGACATCCGGCAGGTCATCCTGATGGGCTAGCTGGCAAACACCTGCATCGAAGCCATGGGGCGGTTCGCGGCGGAACTTGGCTACCATGTGACCCTGGTGCGGAACGCGACCGCGGCATTCTCGCCGGAAGCCTTGCATGCCGCGCATGAGATCAACGGGCCCACGTTCGCGCATGCCATCCTGACCACCGCCGAATTGCTCGCCGCGCTGGGCGCGCGCTGACGGGGAATTGCGCTACATTGATGGCTGCCCGCATGGGCAAAACCCCCGCATAACAGGAGGCATCATGGGCGAGTACACATCGATCGACGTTCCGGACGGCAACTTCCGGGCCTACCTTGCCAGGCCGACATCAGCGGCAAGCGGCAAGGCCATAGTGGTGATCCAGGAGATCTTCGGCATCAACGACGACATGCGCGCCATTTGCGATCATTTCGCGCAACACGGTTTCACCGCCATCTGCCCGGATCTCTACTGGCGCCAGGAGCCGAACGTCGAACTCACCGACAAGAGCGATGCGGAATGGCAGAAGGCCCTGGCGCTCTACCAGGCCTTCGATGTCGATGCGGGCGTGGGCGACCTGGATGCGACCATCCAGTTCACGCGGCGGCTGGACGGCGTTACCGGCGGCGTGGGCACGGTCGGCTACTGCCTTGGCGGACTGCTGGCATTCCTGACCGCAGTCCGCACCAACGCCGAAGCGGCTGTCTCCTACTACGGCGTCGGCATCGACAAGCATCTCGGCGAGGCCGCGACGTTCACCACGCCGCTGCTGATGCATATCGCCGAGGAAGATGAATTCGTGCCGCCGGAAGCGCGGGCGCGGATCGTCGCGGTGCTGTCGGACAAGCCCAATGTCGAGATACACACGTATCCCGGCTGCATGCACGCCTTCGCGCGAAACCAGGGCGTCCACTATGTCGCCGACGCCGCCAAACGGGCCAATGCCCAGACGCTTTCGTTCTTCCAGGCAATGCCATAGCCTGCGCCGCAACCACGCTACGTCCGGCGGGACCGGGGACGGCGCCGTTGAACCCAATGCTCCCTTGGATCGTCAAGTCAGCTTCGCCGGATGAGGCTTGCGTGAATGGATCAAAAACGCAACGCCGTAGCCAGGCGGCTCAATGAACGTCCGCGCAAGACACTAGACTTCGATACACCGGCGGAACGATTTCATCAATCTGTTGCATCGACCGGTTGATTCCACAGCCGGAGTCGGTCAGCCGCTTTGCAAACAGACCCACTGTTGTTCGCGAATAGCCAGAGGGAAAGACCGCCGCCTAAGCTGCGGCCTTCCATCCGGCCAGAGCATTTCTCATCCACCGGCAACATCAGAACCCAACTCACTCGTCCGGAGAAGCTCCTCCGCAGTCTGATCAAGCTGCGCTTTGAGCATCGCCACCAGACAATGCACGCCGTGGCACACCTCTGACCGTTCGCTTTCAACTTCCAGCAGGGACAGGACGCAGCCCAGGCCGGCGCTGACGCGTCCAAGCGAGTACAGGCAGTCTGGAATGGCGGCCAGGATGATGTCTTGTTTCGAAGCGGTTTGGTCTTGCATTGCGAGCTCCTAGGGAAGGTTGGAGGACCCGCCTGATGCACTCAGTTGGAGGGTGGCGGGTCTGACAGCGGGGGTAGCAATACCGGCAATCCAAGGGAGCCCGGCCAGCCTTTCGGCTGCCCCGCCCGGCCCGCCGTTGAAAGAGAGCCAGCACATGCGCGGAGACGAGGCCGTATGAAACGGCGATCCCTTGGAGCTGTTCAGGTTGCTACGCCCGGTCGCCGTTGTTTCGGCGACGGGTCTAGTGTTGCCGTCCCTTGTGTCTGTGGCGATAAGAGGATTCGCAATCGTCCCGATGGTTCTTCGTCAGCACTAGACATCGGCACGCGTACTTCATGCTGTACGATGGCCATTGAACTGGCATCCGCCATAGTGTCTACACCGCTGTTGCAAGAGGCGCGCTTCAGCGGCGAACAGGACATACTCGTCGCCTGTCCGACGTGACAGCAGCCCATTGCTGAACGCGACACAGGACTTTGCTTACCGCCCCCTCGACATGGACATCTCCACGCGCGACCTACGCGCCTTCCTGGCCTTGATCGAAGCGCGCAACTTCACGCGCGCCGCCAGTGTGTTGGCGCTCTCGCAGCCGGCCTTCAGCGCCCTGATCGCGGCCCTGGAAAACCACGTAGGTGCGAAGCTGTTCGACCGCTCCACGCGTACCATCACGCTGACACCGGAAGGCAAGCTCTTTGCCGAACACGCGGCCCGGCTGCTGGCTGAGATCAACGATGCGGTCGGCAGCGTGCGCGACCATGCTTCGCTCAAGCGCGGCCGGACCACGGTTGCCGTGATACCGAGCCTTGCCGGCGGCTGGTTTCCGGACATCCTGCAGTCATTCGCGCGCCTGCACCCGAACGTCAGCGTGCTGCTGCGAGACGAGTTCTCGCACGAAGCGATCGCCGCCGCGCGCGACGGCGACGCGGACTTCGCCATCGCGACACCGGCAGAGCCCATGATGCCCGGCATGCGGCTCGCTCATTTCCACGCGGACCGTTTCTCGGTGATCTGCCCCAAGGGACATCCCCTCGCCACGCGCCGCACGCTCAAGCCAAGGGACCTGTTGCCCTATCCCTTCATTGCCGCACCGCGCGGCAGCGTCGCCATGGCGCGGCTTGTCGCCAGGATCGCGCCTGCGCGGCTGAATGTCGTGCACGAAGTCGAGCACCTGCACACGATGCTGGGCATGGTGCGTGCTGGCGTGGGCATCAGCGTCGCTCCCAACCTGGCGCTGCAGGCACTCGCGCTGCGTGATCAGGTTGCGATTCCGCTAGACCGCAGCCTGACGCGGGACATCTACCTGGTCACGCGCGAGCCGCCCAATTTCTCTGCCGCGGCGGCGGCGCTGTTCGACTTCATCCAGGATCATCCGCCCGACACGGCGCCGCGCACGCGTAAGTGCTAGAACGGATGGGTCAGCAATCGGCGCAGCGTGCGGATGCCGTCGATGTAGTTGCCCAGACGCAGGTTCTCGTCGTGGCTGTGCTGGTTGTTGTCAGCGTTGACCAGCGGCAGCAGCACGCACGGGACGCCGAGTTCGCGCACCGCAATGCCGGTGGGAACCGAGCCGCCCATCATGCGGATGCACACCGGCGCTTCGCCATGCGCCGCGACCAGTGCTCCTTCCACCCAGCGGCACACGGGCTCGTCGGCCGGGGTACGCACCGCATGGGCCATACCGTTGAAGCGTGGCTGCACCAGGCGCGCCAGTTTTGGGTACCGTCGGCGATCATCCTCGGTGGGCTCGCCCTCGATCAGGTGGAAGCCCTGCGCCAGGACGTGCGCGCGCAGCAGCCCGAACAGCCGTTCCGGGTCTGTCTCCGGCACGGTGCGGACATCGAATGTTGCCGTGGCTTGCGCGGGAATGATCGTGCGCGCCGCTGCGCCGACCTGAGCGGCAGCGATGCCCACCACGTTGAGCGTCGGGTACTGCAGCGCTTCTTGGTATGTCCCGCCCACGCGCTCCGGCTGCGCAATGCCGGCACGCGCGCGCAAGACACCGTCGTCGTCCGGCACGCTTTCGAGCTGGCGGCGGTAGTCGTCGGTCAACGCAATGCCGTCGTAGAACCCGTCCACCCGCACCTTGCCATCGTCGTCTTTCATCGACGCCAGCAACATTGCCAGGCGGAACACAGGGTTCGCCGCGTAGTTGCCGAACTGGCCGCTATGCAGGTCGCGGCGGGGGCCAAATACGGTCAGCGTGGTCATGAACGCGCCGCGATTGCCGAGGATCATGGTGGGGCGATTGCTGGCGTGCATCGAGCCGTCGAGCACCAGCATCGCGTCAGCCTTCAGGGCCTCGCGGTTGGCCGACACCACCGTCCCGAGGTTGGGCGCGCCGATCTCCTCTTCGCTGTCGAGCAGCACCTTGAGATGCACCGACGTGCCGCGCGCCTCTTCGGCCAGGCTGTCCAACGCAGCCAGCAGCATCATGATGGGCCCCTTGTCATCCGCCACCGCGCGCGCCACGAGCCGCGCATCGCGATCGATCTCGTCGCCGACAAGCGCATCGGAAGGATCGATGTATGCGACATCCGGCATCGACCAAGAGGGGCGCAGCGTTGGCTGCCACGGGCTGGGCTGGCTCCATGGCTGGTTGGCCACGGGCTGCGCATCCATATGCATGTAGCAGAGGATGGTTGGCGCTGCCGGATCCGGGCAGCGGCGCCCGGCCAGCAGCATGGGACGTTCGCCGTTTGATAGCGACGTCACCGCGAAGCCGCGGCGCGCGAATGCCTGCGACAGCCAGTCGGCCGTCTTGCATACGTCCGCGGCATCGGCTGTCACATTCGGCAGCCTCAGGAGCGCGAGAAACTCGCGCCAGCTCGCGCGCGCGGCCTGTACGGCGCGCACATCTTCAGTCGCATAGTCCGGCGCGGCGCGCATAGTGGATTGAGCCGGCATCGCGTCACTCCATGCGGATGTTTGCATCCCGCGCCAACTGGCGGAACTGCGTGATCTCTGCGCGCGTCCTGCGCCGGAACTCCTCCGCGCCGCCAGACAGCGTTTCCAGGCCCTGCTTGGCCAGGACTTCGCGATACTCTGCGTCCTGCACGATCGCACGCAACTCCGCCTGCAGCCGATCTACGATCGGCGCCGGGGTGCCCTTGGGCGCGACCAGCCCATACCAGAACGAGGCTCCGCCACTGGCGACGCCCACCTCGGCGAATGTCGGCACGTTGGGTAGCAATGGTGAACGCGTGGCCGAACTAATCGCCAGCGGACGCAGCTTGCCGGCATTGATATTCCCCTGCACGACCGCCACCGGATCGATACTCAGGTCGATCTGCCCGCCGATGACATCGGTTAAGACCTGCGCGCTGCCCTTGTACGGCACCGCCGTCATGTCCGCCTTGATGCTGCGGGCGATCATCGCGCCCACCAGGTGGGGTGCGGAGCCGGGACCGAAGGTGCCGTAGGTCACGCCAGCGCCTCCGGCATTGGCCTGCCTGGCGATATCGGCGAAGCTATGGATCTTGCCAGCGGCGCGCGTCGATACCACCACGGCGGTCTGCGCCACTATGCCGATCGGCGTCCAGGTCGTGTCGGGATTCAGCGGCAGGTCCTGCCGCAGCGCCGGCAGCACGGAGAAAGTGGTCGAACCCGAATACAGCAACGTCAGCCCATCCCGCGCAGCCTTGGCGACGAATTCGCTGCCAATCGCCGTCACCGCACCGGCACGGTTTTCGACGATCACGGGTTGGCCCAGGCGAGCCTGGAGCTTGGAGGCCAGCGCTCGCGCCGCGATGTCGGTCGTACCGCCCGCACCGAACGGTACGACGATCCTGACCGGACGCTGGGGATAAGGGTCGGCATCAGAGGCGATGGCGGCAAGCGGGACGCCTGACAGAGAGATCAGAAGCGCAACGCCAAGGCGTCGACGCAGGGGGGCAACAAGCATGACGGGAACTCGTGGGGGGGATCTGTCTTGCATGCACTCTACGTTTCCGCAACTGAGCTGTGAAATCGATTGTTCAGGTCAAACTATTTGTTTTTCAGATCGAAAATCTGCGCCCTAACACGTCTAGTTGCCAGTATTTGACCATTCGTCATTCGTCTGACAGGCCGACGACCGCATGGGCCCGCAACAATCCTGACATGGAGGGAGACTCCCAAAAGAAAAAACCGCAGCCAAAGCTGCGGTTTTTCATCCTGCTAGAGCCCTACCCGCTCAAACTTCCTCATACAGCGGCAGCGTCAGGAACTCAGCAAAATCCTCCGACGTAGACATCTGCTCAAAAATCTCGGCAGCCCGGTCATACGTCTTGGTATCGCCACCCACCAGTGCCTTCACCTTCGCCAGCTCTTCCGGAATCAGCTTGCGCACCAGCTCAGCGGTCACCTTGGTGCCGTCTTCCAGCTTGCCCTTCGGCGAGCGGATCCACTGCCACACCTGCGAGCGCGAGATCTCGGCGGTAGCAGCATCTTCCATCAGGTTGTGGATCGGCACGCAGCCGTTACCGTCCAGCCAGGCGCCCAGGTAGTGGATGCCGACGTTGATGTTCATGCGCAGGCCGTGCTCGGTGATCGGCGTTTCTGGCTTGAAGTCGAGCAGGTCGGCGCCCTTCACTTGCACGTCCGGGCGTTGCTTGCCGAACTGGTTGGGCTTGTCGCCCAGCACTGCCACGAATTCCTTCATGGCCGGCTCGACTAGGCCCGGATGGGCCACCCAGCCGCCGTCGTAGCCGTCGGTGGCGTCGCGGCGCTTGTCGCTGATGATGCCTTCCATGGCGATGGCGTTCTTCTCCGGATCGTTCTTGATCGGGATCAGCGCGCTCATGCCGCCCATGGCGGGAGCGCCACGGTGGTGGCAGGTCTTGAGCAGCAGCAGCGCGTAGGCGCGCATGAACGGCGCGGTCATGGTGACCTTGGCGCGGTCGGCCAGGCAGAAGTCCTTGTCGTTCTTGAACTTCTTGATGCACGAGAAGATGTAGTCCCAGCGGCCGGCGTTCAGGCCCGCGCTGTGCTCGCGCAGTTCATACAGGATTTCGTCCATCTCGAACGCCGCCAGGATCGTTTCGATCAGGACGGTGGCCTTGATGGTGCCTTGCGGTAGGCTGATTTCGTTCTGCGCCATCACGAAGATGTCGTTCCACAGGCGTGCTTCCAGATGGCTTTCCATCTTGGGCAGGTAGAAGAACGGGCCGGCGCCGCGGGCGATCTGCTCCTTGGCGTTGTGGAACAGGAACAGCGCGAAGTCGAAGATGCCGCCCGAAATGCGCTTGCCGTCGATGGTGACGTGCTTCTCGTCCAGGTGCCAGCCGCGCGGACGCACTTGCAGGGTGGCGATCTTGTCGTTCAGCTTGTATTGCTTGCCCTTGGATTCCAGGGTCAGCGTGCGGCGCACGGCGGCCTTCAGGTTGACCTGGCCCTGCAGCTGGTTGTGCCAGTTGGGGGTGTTGGAATCCTCGAAGTCGGTCATGTAGCTGTCAGCGCCCGAGTTGAAGGCGTTGATGACCATCTTGGCCTCGACCGGGCCGGTGATTTCCACGCGGCGGCATTCCAGGGCCTGGGGGATCGGGGCAACTTTCCAGTCGCCTTCACGGATGCTCTTGGTTTCCGGCAGGAAGTCAGGGATCTCACCGGCGTCCAGGCGCTTGGCGCGTTCCACGCGCGCGGCCAGCAGTTCCTGACGGCGCGGCTCAAAGGCGCGGTGCAGCTTGTCTACCAGGGCCAGGGCTTCCGGCGTGAGGATATCTTCGTAGGCCGGCAGGATCTCGCCGGTAATCTTCATGCCCGCGGGCAGCGTGATAGCCATCAGTCTTCTCCTGTGTTCGATAGCGATAAGGCTTGGTTGAAGGGACCCTGCTACACCGCCACGCCACGGGCGCGGACGAATTCCAGCAGGTCGTTCATGTCGTGCCCGGTGCCGGAGGGGGCTACGTCGAGCCGCTCCGCCGGATGGCCGGCACGGTTGATCCAGAACGTGGTGTAGCCGAACCAGGTGGCGCCGCAGGCGTCCCAGCCGTTGGATGAGACAAAGAGCATCTCTTCCGCGGGCAGGCTGAAGGCTTGCGGCCCCAGCGCGTAGGTGGCCGGCGCGGTCTTGTACTGGCGCACGGCGTCCACCGACAGCACGTGGTCGAACAGGCCATGCATGCCGGAGCTCTTGACCGAGATGTCCAGCATCTCGGCATTGCCGTTGGACAGGATGCCCAGCGGCAGCCTGGCGCGGCGCAGGCGCTTGAGCGCTCCCAGGTTCTCCGGGAACGCGGACAGGCACGCATATTCCTTGAGCAGCTGCGCTTCGGCGGCTTCGTCCAGCGTCAGGCTCAGGCGCTCGGCTGCGTAGCGCAGCGCGTCCACGGTGATCGCCCAGAACGGCTTGTAGCGCGAGCCATCGGGGGCGGCCATGGTGCGGATGCGCGTGTAGTCGATCTGCCGGTCCCGCCACAGCAGCGCCAGCGCCTCGCCGCGGCCCGGGAACAGTTGTTCCGCGCGCGCGGTGACGGAATACACGTCGAACAGCGTGCCATAGGCATCGAAGACGACTGCGCGGATCTTGTTCATGAGGGCCTGGGCAACCTGCAACGGTACGGGCGACTGGGTGGATGGACGAGCAGACCACAGCTGCGTGGCTCTGTACACCATTGAATGCATCGAATTGTAGGGAGACGCTGCAGTGCGGCAAAGTGGTCGCGGGTCACTTGATCTTTTACTTTTAGGCCACTAATCTTGGCTGACTAAAACAAAACTCCGCACCAAATTCTCCTCACTGCCGGCCATATGGACGCAACGCCACCGATTGTGTGCCCATGCCGGCACACAGCAGGCAAACATTTGTGGACCATTTCAAACAACTGGAGACCTTTGTATCCGTCGCGTCGCGCGGCAGCCTTTCCGCAGCGGCGGCGGCCGAAGGCGTGGCGCCGGCCATCATCGGGCGGCGCATCGACGCGCTGGAGGAGCGCCTGGGCGTCAAACTGCTGGTACGGACCACGCGCAAGATCAGCCTGACCTTTGAAGGCTCTGCCTTCCTGGAAGACTGCCAGCGCATCCTGAACGACCTGCACAACGCCGAGGCCAGCGTCTCTGCCGGCGGGGTCAAGGCCAGCGGGCACCTGCGCGTGACCGCCCCGGCGGGCTATGGCCGCAAGCACGTGGCGCCGCTGGTGCCGCTGTTTATTGAGTCGCACCCGGACGTTTCGATCACGCTGGACCTGTCTGACCGCGTGGTCGACCTGATCAATGAAGGCTTCGACTGCGCCATCCGCCTGGGCGACCTGCCCGACTCCAGCCTGGTATCGATCCGGCTGGCGGAAACGCGCCGCGTGGTGGTGGCCTCGCCCGAGTACCTGGCGCGCGCCGGGCGTCCCGGCGCGCCGGAAGACCTGCAGCGCCACAACTGCCTTGCCTTTGGCGCCAGCGCCAATGTGCAGCGTGGCTGGGTGTTCCAGGAGGAAGGCCGCGCGGTCACGGTCAAGGTGGGCGGCACCATGGAATGCAGCGACGGCGCGGTGCTGCATGAGTGGTGCCTGCAAGGCAACGGGCTGGCGTGGCGCTCCTGGTGGGAGGTGGGCAGCGAGATCGGCAGCGGGCGGCTGGTGACGGTACTGGATGAGTTCCAGGCGCCGCCGATCGGCATCCACGCGGTGTTTCCGCAGCGCAAGCACCTGCCGCTGCGGGTGCGGCTGTTTATCGATCACCTGAAGAACACCTACGGCAACCCGTCCTACTGGCGCCGTGCCGAACAGGCCGCGGCCATGCCGGTTGCGGAGGTCCTGGCGGACTGAGGAATGGGGCGCATGCGGGTGTACTGAGACACTTTCATTGCAATTGATTCCGCGCAATGCCCTTCTCGGCACACTGACTACAATGGATTCGTGACAGGCGCTTCCCGTCGCCCCGGCAACCACCGAGCTGGCTGCCCTGCCCCGATCCCCTAGTCAGAAAAGGAGCCCCGCATGTTCCAACATATCCTGCTACCCACCGACGGCTCGGAACTCTCCAAGAAAGCCATCAACGGCGGACTGGAGCTCGCCAAGGCCATCGGCGCGCGCATCACAGCCTATGTCTGCCTGGAGGAGTACCCCTACACGCCGTTCAGCGAAATCGTGGTCGAGGCCCCGCAGTCCTTCAAGGACCGCATCGAGAACCAGGCCAAGCTATACCTGAAAGAGGTCGAGAACCTGGCCACGGCGGCGGGCGTGACCTTCGATGCCGATATGTCGACCTTTGCCGTGCCCTACCTGGGCATCATCGACGCTGCCGAGCGCCATGGCTGCGATGTGATCTTCATGGCGTCGCACGGCCGGCGCGGCTTGTCCGGCCTGTTGCTGGGCAGCGAGACGCAGAAGGTGCTGACGCATACCGACATCCCCGTGATCGTCTACCGCTGACCCCCGGCGCATAGCGCCAGCAAAGCAAAACCGCCCGCACCGGCATGATCGGTGCGGGCGGTTTTTTGCTTGCGCAGTCCGCTTACGAAGCCTTGCTGATGCGCTGCTCGATATGCTTGGCGCGGTCTTCCGAGCCCGGGTGCGACGAGAACATGCTGGACTTGCCGCCGTCCAGCTTGGCCAGCTTCTGGAACGCCGTCACCAGGCCACGCGTGTTGGCCTTGTTCTTGGTCAGCAGGTCGAAGGAATAGTCATCCGCCGCGCTTTCCTGCGACTGCGAGAACTGCGCATTGATCAGCTGCTCGCCCAGTTCGCCCAGTTGCGACTGCGACAGCGCCGCCACCGCACTGTTGCCGGCAGCTGCTGCTGCGCCGCGTGCGGCCGTGGCCGTGTACGCAACCTGCATGGCCTTCTTGGTGTGGCCCAGCGCCACGTGGCCCAGCTCATGGCCCAGCACGCCACGCACTTCGTCGTCGGTCATCATGTCCATCAGGCCGCTGTAGACGCGCACGCAGCCGTTGGCCATGGCCCAGGCGTTGACGTCCTTGGTCATGTAGACCTTGGCGTTGACGTTGGGCACATCGCTGTTCTTCAGCCCGCTCATGATCTTGACCAGGCGCTTGCTGTAGGTGGTGTTGGCAGCAGCGATCTTGTTGGTCTTGTCCGATTCAGCGCAAGCTTGGTCGGACAGGCTCTTGACGTCGGCGTCAGACAGCGTGGCGGCCTTGGCCAGCGACGTGCCGGCGCTCATCACGCCATCGAGATTGGTGGGCATGCCGCCGGAACAGCCGGCCAGCAGTGCCGCCGCGACGGCGCAGGAAGCGAGCGAGAGAGATGCTTTCATGATGTTGTTCTTGGTGAGTAGCTCGGAAGTGCCGATAAAGGCCCCGGCACTTTAAGCCATCCTTCTTACGGCGGGAATCACCCAAATGCTGCAAGTCGCCAAAAATGACAATTTATTGCATTCCAGCAGATTCGCGCCCGCCGCAAGCCCAGCGCTTCGATGCCGGCTCACGGCAATGCATCTCTTCGACCAGGTCGCCAATACAAAAAAACCCGCGCGGCGCGAACCGGGCGGGCTTTCGAATCTGGTTGCGGGGGCAGGACTTGAACCTGCGACCTTCGGGTTATGAGCCCGACGAGCTGCCAACTGCTCCACCCCGCGGGGCGCAATATACGCGAGTTGGCAGCATCTGGATACCCTTGAATGAGAAAAGCCGCTCCGGCGTGAACCTGGCCAGGCTTGGGAGGCAACTCTGCATAGCTTTGAGTCTTGAACACCCGTTGAACGGCAACCCGCCAACCCTCCCCGCGTCGGAAAATAAAAAAACGCGCCGTCCCTGAGAGAGAACGGCGCGGCGCCTAAATCAGAAAGCGTGATGGTCGCACGCCTTCTTTAACCGCCGGACCCACGTTCCGGCGGGGGTGACCAGGAGAGTCAGGCCACTTTCTTGTCTTCGAAGAACTGTTCGTTTTCGGTCGAACCTTTCAGGGCGGTCGTCGACGACTGGCCGCCTTCGATGGTCTGGGTCACGGCGTCGAAGTAGCCGGTGCCGACTTCGCGCTGGTGCTTGACCGCGGTGAAGCCCTTCTCGGCTGCCTTAAACTCGGCTTCCTGCAGTTCCACGAACGCGCTCATCTGGTTGCGGGCGTAGCCGTAGGCCAGGTTGAACATCGAGTAGTTCAGCGAGTGGAAGCCGGCCAGGGTGATGAACTGGAACTTGTAGCCCATAGCGCCCAGTTCCCTCTGGAACTTGGCGATGGTGGCGTCGTCCAGGTTCTTCTTCCAGTTGAACGACGGCGAGCAGTTGTAGGCCAGCATCTTGCCTGGGAACTTGGCGTGCACGGCTTCGGCAAACTTCTTGGCGAACTCGAGGTCCGGCTTGCCGGTTTCGCACCACACCAGGTCAGCCACTTCAGCGTAGGCCAGGGCGCGCGAGATCGACTGCTCCAGGCCGTTGCGCACGCGGTAGAAACCTTCCACGGTGCGCTCGCCGGTGCAGAACGGCTTGTCGTTCTCGTCTACGTCCGAGGTCAGCAGGTCGGCGGCCTCGGCGTCGGTACGGGCGATCACCAGGGTCGGCACGCCCGAGACGTCGGCGGCCAGGCGGGCAGCGGTCAGCTTGGCGACGGCTTCGCGGGTCGGCACCAGCACCTTGCCGCCCATGTGGCCGCACTTCTTCACCGAAGCGAGTTGGTCTTCGAAGTGCACGCCGGCGGCGCCCGCTTCGATCATCGACTTCATCAGTTCGAACGCATTCAGCACGCCGCCGAAGCCGGCTTCAGCATCCGCCACGATCGGGGCGAAGAAGTCGGTGTCGCCCTTGCCTTCGCTCCACTGGATCTGGTCGGCGCGCTGGAAGGTGTTGTTGATGCGCTTGACGACTTGCGGCACCGAGTTGGCCGGGTACAGCGACTGGTCGGGGTACATTTCACCGGCCAGGTTGGCGTCGCCTGCGACTTGCCACCCCGACAGGTAGATGGCCTTCAGGCCGGCCTTCACTTGCTGCATGGCCTGGTTGCCGGTCAGCGCGCCCAGCGAGTTGACGAACGGCTCGGTGTGCAACAGGTTCCACAGCTTCTCGGAGCCGCGGCGTGCCAGAGTGTGTTCGACCTGAACCGAACCACGCAGGCGCACCACGTCTTCGGCGGTGAAGTTGCGCTTGATACCCTTCCAGCGGGGATTGGTATCCCAGTCTTTCTGCAGGGCCTGGATCTGTTCTTGGCGGGTCATGGTCACTCTCCTGATGATGCGGGGATGGCTGAGAATCTCTTGACCACCTGGCCTGGGCTGATCGCGGTGCTGCTGCGTGGGTCGCTGTTTTTCGCGCCTCAGGTCATAGGTCTTATATAAGAGTGTAGAAAACCCTCCCGCGTTGCAACAACCTTGATCTGCGATTGTCGCTTAGTTTTTTATCTCAATAATTCAATGACTTAGCGATTTTATTTCACAATACGGGACATGATCTTCCATCATGAGAAATGGTGTTGTGCTACGCAAACCATGTATTTTTGCGGTCCAAAACATCTTTCCACATTGTGAAAAATGCGCAGAATGCGCTGCCTCCGCTAGCGGATGCGCGCGGCAAACAGCTCCGGTGAGGCAGGCTCCCCTTCCATATGCTCGACAAATTCCCGCACCATGGCGGCAAACCCCTGGGCGTCGGCCAGCGGCAGCCAATGGTGCGCGGGCACGGTGCGGCGCCAGAGTTGCGTGGTCCAGCGGTGCAGGTCTTCGGTCAGCGCCGGCTTCACATACCGGTCATGCAACGGCACGATCACCTGCACCGGCGCATGGGCATGACGCTGGCGCGGGGCACGCAGCACGGGCAGGAAGTTGGCGCGGTACAAGCGCACGCCGTGGCAGCCGTCGGCAGTTTGTGTGGGACTGGGCGCCGTGCGCAGGTCCTCGGTCAGGCGCAGGTAGTGCGGCCACGCACGGCCCAGCCACAGCCGCCAGGTCAGTTCAGGCAGCCACGGCAGGTGGAAGGCGCCGATATACCAGGATGCCGCCAGCTGCCTCAATGTCTTGCCCAACGCAGCCAGCGACCGCTGCCCGCGTAGTTCGCGCAGGCCGATTGCCGCGTGGTCCAGGCATGGGCCGGAGCAGGAGGTAAATGAGGCGATGCGCCCTTGCAGGCGTGCATCGGTGACGAACTCCCAGCTCTGGATCGAACCCCAGTCGTGGCCCACCAGGTGCACCGGGCGCTGCGGCGAGACCTCATCGATGACTGCGATGAAGTCATCGGCAAGCTTCTGCAGCCTGTAAGCGTCTGTCGCACGCGGCGTGGTTGAGCGCCCTGCCCCGCGCACGTCATAGGCCACCACATGGAAGCGCCCCGCCAACTGCGCCGCCACGCCGTGCCAGACCTCGCTGCTGTCGGGATAGCCGTGCACCAGGACGATGGTGGGCCGCCCTGGCCCGGGCTCACCCCAACTGGTGGCGGACAGCCGCACGTCGCCGGCGTGGATAAAGAACTGCTGGGGGAAGACCTGCGGCTGCAGGGATTGCGGAGCGTTCATGGCCGTCGATTCCATTGGTCGATGTCATCGACGGCCATGCTACGCAAAAGCAAACGGCGCCGCGAATCGGCGCCGTTTGTTTGAAACGAGCCGGGGCTCAGGCCTCGGCCGTATCGCGTGCGCGGCGATAGGCCACCCAGTCGCCGCTGACGATGCGCGGCAGCGTGGCCACGGCCGACTCGGCCACTGGATAGAGCAGGCAGGCAACCGGCTGCCCATCCTGCAACACGGCCCGTTCCTCGCGCACGAACAGCGTGGCCTGGCCGGGATAAACCTCTTCGATCTCGTCGAGCACTGGCAACAGCGCGTCGGCAATCTCGTAGAGATCGCCCACGACCGGCCCGCCACCGGCGTCCAGCACCAGGCCGGGATAGGTGCCGAAGTCATAGAGCCTGCCGGCCACCGTACCCGTGCCCAGCAGCGTGGGCGCGGCAATGCCGTGGCGCTGGGCGGCGGCGTTCAGGTCGTTGACCTCGCCGGCACGCAGCGTGCCGTAGACAAAGACGCGCGGCATGCTCAGTTCCCCAGCTTTTCGTCCGAGACCAGCACGCCGTCGGCGTCGACGTAGATCCAGTTGCCCGGGCGCACCACGGCGCCGGGCATCTGCACCGCGACGTCGCTTTCGCCGACGTTGCGCTTCTGGCTTTTCTGCGGATGCACGGCCAGCGCGCGGATGCCGATGTCGCACACGTCCAGCTCGGCGGTATCGCGGATGCAGCCGTTGACGACGATGCCGACCCAGCCGTTCTTCTCGGCCAGCAGGCCAAGGTTGCCACCCACCAGCGCGCAGCGCAGCGAGCCGCCGCCGTCGATCACCAGCACGCGGCCCTGCCCCGGCGCTTCCAGCGCGGCGCGCACCAGCGAGTTGTCTTCGAACACCTTGAGCGTGGCCGCGGGGCCGGCAAAGGCGCCCTGCTTGCCGAAGACTCGGAACACCGGCGCCATCACGCGCAGGGTGCCGTCGGCAAGGCGGTCTTCATGCGCGTCGCACAGGTCGGTGGTGACGGGCTTCATCGATGGTCTCCTGATAGGTAAGAAAGAATCCGCTCGGGCCGCACCGGCTCATGGCTTCTGACTGGCCAGCGCCTGCGCGCGGATCGCGCTCAGCGTGGTGCGCGGCGTGATCACATCCGGGTCCACCTGGATCTCGATCAGCGTCGAGACCGGCGCGGCCAATGCCTCGCGCAATGCCGGGGCAAAGGCTTCGGTCGTGGTTACGGTTGCGCCGCGCGCACCATATGCGCGTGCCAGCGCGGCAAAGTCGGGGTTGTGCAGCTCGGTGCCCGAGACATGGGTCGGGTATTCGCGTTCCTGGTGCATCCGGATGGTGCCGTACATGCCGTTATTGACGACGATGAAGATCACCGGCGCCTGGTATTGCATCGACGTAGCGAGTTCCTGGCCATTCATCAGGAAGCAGCCATCGCCGGCCAGCGCCACCACGGTGCGCTGTGGGAACGCGATCTTGGCACCGACCGCCGCCGGCACGCCATAGCCCATCGCGCCACTGGTCGGGGCCAGCTGGCCGCGGCCGCCGCTGGTGAACGGGCGATAGTGGAAATAGCGGTGCAGCCAGCCAGCGTAGTTGCCGGCGCCATTGGTCACGACCGCGTCGGCCGGCAGCAGCTGGTCCAGCGTGCGGATGACTTCGGCCATGTCGACGCCCTGACCCGTGAACGCGGGCGGCTGCAGGTAGCGTTCATAGTCGGCATGCGCGGCTGCAGTCCACGCCTGCCAGCGCGGCGCGGCGGCGGGCTGCAGACCGGCCAGGCGCGCGGCAATGGCCGGCATCGATGCCTGGATCATCAGGTCGGCCTGGTAGACGCTGCCCAGTTCCTCGGCGCCGGCGTGCACGTGGATCAGTTTTTGCGCGGGCCGCGGCGCGGCGATCAGCGCGTAGCCGCCGGTGGTCATCTCGCCCAGGCGCGGGCCAATGGCCAGCACCAGGTCGGCATTGCGGACGCGCTCGGCCAGCGCCGGGTTGATGCCGATGCCGACATCGCCGGCGTAGTTGGGATGGCGGTTGTCGAACAGGTCCTGGCCGCGGAAGGCGCAGCCCACCGGCAGCGCGAAGCGCTCGGCAAAGGCCTGCAGGTCGGCGCAGGCCTGCGGCGTCCAGCCGCTGCCGCCAGCCAGCACGAATGGGCGCTCGGCGGCGTTGAGCATCTCGGCCAGCCGCGCCAGGTCGGCCTCGCCAGGCCAGCTCATGACGCGCTGGTAGGCCTGCAGCTGCGGCACGGCGGCAGTCTGCGCCAGCATGTCCTCGGGCAGCGCCAGCACCACCGGGCCCGGACGGCCCGAGGTGGCGGTCTGGTAGGCGCGCGCAATGTATTCGGGGATGCGTTCGACCCGGTCGATTTGCGCCACCCACTTGGCCATCTGGCCGAACATGCGGCGATAGTCGATTTCCTGGAAGGCCTCGCGGTCCATGAAGTCGGTGCCGACCTGGCCGATGAAGAGGATCATCGGCGTCGAGTCCTGGAAGGCGGTGTGCACGCCGATGCTGGCATTGGTGGCGCCCGGCCCGCGCGTGCAGAAGGCCAGCCCGGGGCGGCCGGTCAGCTTGCCGTAGGCCTCGGCCATGACTGCGGCCCCGCCCTCCTGGCGGCAGATGATGAAGCGCAACTGGTCGCGGCGGCGGTGGAAGCCGTCCAGCACGGCCAGGTAGCTTTCGCCCGGCACGCCGAAGGCCAGCTCGGCGCCGTGCGCCAGCAGCGCATCGACCAGGATATGGCCGCCCGGCAGCGGGGTGCCGTGTTCGGAATCGTCAGGCTGGGTGGCATTGGCCGGCGTCATTGACATGAAAGCATCCTCAGGCAATCGAATTCGGAAGGCGGTGCTTGGGTGGCCCGGGCTAGGCGGCCTCCGCCTGGCCCGCCGCGCCGCGGCGCGAGCGGTTGCCGTTGCCCACCGTCACCGCGGTGAAGATCGACAGCAACTGGAAGCCGCCGATCATGAAAAACACCCAGGCCGGCAGCTTTGCATCCATTAGCGCACCGAAGAACAACGGGCCGCACGCCAGGCCGATATCCAGGCCCGAGTAGACCACGCCATAGACACGCCCGGTGGCACCGGCGGGGGCGGCCGCGCGCACCAGCAGGTCGCGCGACGGCCCGGCAGTTCCGGCGCCAAAGCCGATCACGCCCATCAGCACCGGCACCAGCAGTGCCGGCACCAGGTCCAGCCCGACCAGCACCGCCATCAGCCCCGACACCGTGAAGCTCACCGCGATCAACCGGTCATGGTTGCTGGTGCGGCTGGCGGCAAAGCCGCCGACGATCATGCCGCCGGCGCTGCACAGCATGTAGATGGTGTAGGACGCGGTCGCCAGCGTGAACGGCATGCCGTACAGGTAGGTCAGCGCGGTCGGGGCAAAGCTCTGGATGCCGGCGGCGGAGAACGTGGTCAGCAGGAAGAAGGCCCAGCACACCCACACCTGCGGCAGGCGCAGGAAGCCCAGCACGCTTCCGCCCGCCGCAGCCTTGGCCGCGGGCCGGCCCACGGCGCCCTGCACTTCGCGCGGGTCCAGCACATGGCGCAGCGCCACCAGCACGGCCAGCACGATAAAGGCCACCGCCGAGGCCGCCGCCAGTGCCACGCGCCAGCTGGCCAGGTTGGCAATCGCCACCAGGAACAGCGGCGCCGCCGCCCAGCCCAGGTTGCCGGAAATGCCGTGCACCGAGAACGCGTGGCCCAGCCGGGGTTGCGACACATGCTTGTTTAGCAGCGTGAAGTCGGCCGGGTGGAACACGCCATTGCCCAGCCCCGCCACGGCCGCACCGAACAGCAGCGCGGCGTAGCCGGAACTGGTCGACAGCAGCAAGGCCGCGGCGCCCAGGAAGGCCAGCCCGGCAAACAGCACCGGCCGCGCGCCGAAGCGGTCGACCACAAAGCCTGACGCGGTCTGCACCACCGCCGATACCGCGAAGAACACCGTCATCAGCAGGCCCAGCTCGGCATAGCTCAGGCCGAATTCCGCCTTGATCCATGGGAACAGCGGGGCCAGCAACAGGTGGTAGAAGTGGGAGACCCCGTGGGCCAGGCCGACCAGCCCGATCACCTGGGCATCATGACGAAGGGGATTGCGCGTGGGATCGAGTGCGGCAGTGGACATGGCGCTGGTGGCAGGGGCTATGCGGCAGGACGGAAGGCGGCAGCCCAAAAAAATACGGGCCGAAGCCCGCATCATAGAGGAAAACCCCTGCCCTCTGCAGCCAGGTGGCGGCCACGCTGCCCGCCGACCGCGCTTACATCTGCTTGAACAGGTGCGCGTACTGGCGCGCCACCGGCAGCAGTTCAGGACGGTCGCGCAGCCGCAGCGACAGCCGTCCCAGCGACTGGTTGACCGCGCTGGCCACGCAGGTGATGTTGACCACCGTGCCGCGATGCACCTGCCAGAAGCGCTCCGGGTCCAGCTGCTGGGTCAGCTCGCGCAGGCTGGTGCGGATCAGCGCTTCGCCGGCGCCGGAAACCACGTTGACGTACTTGTCGGTGGCCTCCAGGTAGATGACTTCGTCCACGGGGATGATGCGCACCTCCTGCCCCACCAGCGCCTTGATAAAGCGCAGGTACTGCCGCTGCGGCGCACCGCCCGGGCCCGGGGTGGCGTGCTCCAGCGATTCCAGGCGCGCCAGCAACTGGCCGAGCCGGTCCGTCTCCGCGATCGAGGCTTCGGACTCGGTGTCTTCATCGTCAGCGGGACCGGCCAACCGGTCCTTCAGGCGCTGCACCGTGGCCTCCAGCCGTTCGCGCTGCACCGGCTTGAGCACATAGTCCACCGCGGCGCGCTCGAATGCCTCCAGCGCGAACTGGTCGTAAGCGGTCACGAAGACCACCAGCGGCGGGGTGTCGAATTCGATCAATTCGCGCGCCACGTCCATGCCGCTCATGCCCGGCATGCGGATATCCAGGAAGGCCACGCGCGGCTGGTGCTCGCGCGCCGCCGCCAGCGCGGCCACGCCATCGTGGACCACGGAAACGATACGGGCCTCGGGCCACAGCGACGTCAGTTCGGATTCCAGCACGCGCGCCAGCAGCGCTTCGTCATCGGCGATCAGAAGGGTCGGGGTCATGGGGGCGTTGGGGTGGTAGATGGGTCCTGGCGTTGTCAGCGGCACCGCCACGGGCGGTGCCAGCCGTTCTTCTTGTCAGGCGTGCTGGCAGGCGGGCGCTCAGAGCCGTTGCATGGCCGGGGTCGATACTGGCATGCCCTCCGGCACGCTGGTGACTGTCTGGGTCAGGGTGGGCGCTTCGGCCGGGCGCTCCAGCGGCAGCGTCAGCCGCACCACCACGCCGCGCGGGGTGTTCTCTTCCATCTGCATGGAGGCCGCCGCGCCAAAGATGCGCGCCAGCCGCTCGCGCACATGGGTGATGCCCAGGCCCGAGCCCTTGCCCGAGGCATGGCCGAAGCCGACGCCGGTATCGGCGATGACGACCTGCACCGCATTGTCGCCGGCCGCGCGCGCCGACAACTGGATATGGCCGCCGATCATGCAGGGCTCGATGCCGTGCGTGACCGCGTTTTCCACCAGCGGCTGGATCAGCATGGGCGGGATCTCTACCTTCGCCAGTTCCCGCGGCAGGTCAATGTCGAACGAGAGCCGCTGGCCGAAGCGCATACCCTGGATGTCCAGGTAGCTGCGCAGCAGCTCGAACTCCTGCCGCAGCGTGCATTGCTCGGCGCGGGTATGTGCCAGCGACATGCGCAGGAAACCGATCAGGCGCTGCAGCAGCTGGCGCGCGGCGGGCGGGTCGGTGGCGATCAACCCGTCGAGGTTGGCCAGCGAGTTGAACAGGAAATGCGGCTCGATCTGCGCCTGCAGCGCCATCAGCTGTGCGCGCACCAGTTGCTTTTCAGCTTCCTCGCGCTGCAGGGCGTCCAGCGCGGCTTGACGCTCCAGCGAGGCCAGCTTCTCGCGCGACCAGTAGAAATAGATCATCGAGGCCGCGGCCAGCATGCCCACCACCAGGCACATGCGCAGCATGCCGCCGGCTTCGTCCGCCGATTTGGGCGGCAGGTCCAGCACCACGCGCGTGGCCCAACTGCCGAACACCACGCCTGCGGGCACCGCGGCGGCGGCCAGCAGCAGGAAGGGCCAGCGGCGCGGCCGGTCGTTCCACCAGATCACCACGCGCGGAATGTCGATCAGCACCCAGATCGACAGGCCGATCAGCTGGCTGTAGACAAAGTTGTGCCACAGGCTGCCGCCGGTCTGGAAGCCGTAGTTCAGGCTGATGGCGATCACCGAGTTCATGCACAGCACGAACAGCAGGTCGCGCCCGAGGATATTGAGCCGGGAGGGGATGGCGGTGGCGACGTTGGAGAAGCAGCGGTCCATGGCGGTCATGTTAGCGCGGACTGAGCCTGGCGCAATGCGGGAATGTGATGAGGCGGGCAGCGCGGGCCACCTCAGCCACCCTGCCCGGCACGCCGGCCGGCCAGCGCGCGCCACCATTGCCCGGACAGCACATAGCGGGGGAATGTGATCCACTGCTCGGCCAGGATGCGGCCCGCGATGTCCGCCGGCCCGGCAAAGGGTTCCGGTGCATGGGCTTCCAGCCGGTGTCCGCGGCCCTGCAGCGCCATCGACATACCCATGCACACCAGCCCCAGCGCCACCGCTGGCAGGCTCAGGTGCAGCAGGCCGTAGAGGCCCAGCACGGTGCCGGCCATGAACATCGGCACGGCCACGATATGCAGCAGCAGGTTGCGGGGATGCTGGTGGTTGCGGGCATAGCCGCGCCACTGCCAGCGCAGCAGCGGTTCGTCTTCGCGCATGATCGTCTCTCTCTCCCTTGCCCGGCCTTTGCAGACCGGCGGCCGCGCGCAAGCTTTGTTGCGCTGCGGTACACGTGCGACGCTCGCCGGACGGCAAGCCGCGGGCACGTGCAAGGAATGTACCCCTCACCCGGGCACGAAGAAAGTCTCTTGCGACGAACGGCGGGCACGGGGCGCGAACGGCACCGTGCCGGAGCGGATGGCGCAGGCCGGCGGCGCTCGGGTGCCCCCTGCGCCGCCTGGCCGCCACCCGCGGTCAGGCCGGAATCAGGCCGCCAGGGCTTGGCGCTCTTGCTCTGAGAGCGCGCTGCTGACGGTGTCGGGCGACAGGTGCGGCGCGAACATGTTGATAAAGGCGTGCGCATAGCCGCGCAGGTAAGCGCCCCGCCGCACCGCCACGCTGGTGGTGTTGGGCGCGAACAGGTGGTCGGCCGAGATCCGCACCAGGCCGGAATCCTTGCGCTCGTCATAGGCCATCGAGGCAATGATGCCCACGCCCAGGTCCAGTTCGGCGTAGGTCTTGATCACGTCGGCGTCCAGCGCGGTCAGCACGATCTCCGGCTGCAGGCCGGCCTCGGCAAAGGCGCTGTCGATCTTGCGGCGGCCGGTGAAGCCGGCGTCGTAGGTGATGAGCTGGAAGCCGGCCACGTCTTCGAGCGTCGGCTCGGGCAGGCGCGTGAGCGGATGGCCGGGCGAGACCACCAGCACGTGCCGCCAGCTGTAGGCCTCGAACGAGGTCAGCCCGGCCTCGGTGGCCAGGGCCTCGGTGGCGATGCCGATATCGGCCTGCCCCGTCAGCAGCAGCTCAACGATATGCGTGGGAGACGCCTCCTGCAGTGCCAGCGTCACATGCGGGTATTCGCGGCGGAATGCCTGCACCACGCGCGGCAGTGCATAGCGCGCCTGGGTGTGGGTGGTGGCAACGGTCAGGCGGCCGGTATGGCGGCCGGCGTATTCGTCGCCGGCCTGGCGCAGGTTCTCGGCCTCAAGCAGCAGGCGTTCGACGATGCGCACGATCTCGCGCCCCGGCTCGGTCAGCCCGGTCAGGCGCTTGCCGTAGCGCTCGAAGATCTCCACGCCCAGTTCTTCTTCCAGCTCGCGGATCTGGCGCGACACGCCGGGCTGCGAGGTGTAGAGCGCATTGGCGACTTCGGTCAGGTTGAACTGGCGGCGCACCGCCTCGCGGATCGATCGGAGTTGCTGGAAGTTCATGTCGTCGCCTTTTCTTGTTGGGTGGACGTGGTACGCGGTTGCGTGAACACACGCAGCTGGCGCGGGCGCACCGCGAGCAGTTCGCCTTCGCGGAAGCCCGCGTGGCGGAAGCGCTCAAGCGGAAGCGCGACTTCGATCACGTCCTGATTGTCTTCGCGTTCGAGCTCAAGCTGCGCGACTGGGCCCAGCGTCAGCGCGCGGCGCAGCGTCACGGCGATGCCGTCGGCGCCGGGCGCGTAGCGCTCCAGGTCCAGGTCATGCGGGCGCACATAGGCCACCGCGTCGCCGGCGGTCTCATGGCCGCTGCCGACCACCGGCAGCACCGCTTCGCCGGTATGCAGCAGGCCGCCGCTCTCGCCCACCTCCAGCCGGCCGTGGAACAGGTTCACGTTGCCGAGGAAGCCGAACACGAAGGGCGTGGCCGGATGGTTGTAGACCGCCTCGGGCGAGCCGTACTGCTCCACGTGGCCGCGGTTCATCAGCACCACCTGGTCGGCCACTTCCAGCGCCTCTTCCTGGTCATGGGTGACGAACACGCTGGTCACGTGCAGTTCATCGTGCAGGCGGCGCAGCCAGCGGCGCAGCTCCTTGCGCACCTTGGCGTCAAGCGCGCCGAAGGGTTCATCCAGCAGCAGCACGCGCGGCTCCACCGCCAGCGCGCGGGCCAGCGCGATACGCTGGCGCTGGCCGCCGGAGAGCTGCGACGGGTAGCGGTCGGCCAGCCAGTCGAGCTGCACCAACTCCAGCAGCGAACGCACCTTGTCGCGGATCTGCGCTTCGCTCGGGCGCTCGGCGCGCGGCTTGACGCGCAGGCCGAAGGCCACGTTCTCGAACACGCTCATATGCTTGAACAGCGCATAGTGCTGGAACACGAAGCCCACCTGGCGCTGGCGCACATGCTGGTCCGAGGCATCGCGCCCGGCCAGCACGATCTGGCCCGCGTCGGCGCGCTCCAGGCCGGCGATGATGCGCAGCAGCGTGGTCTTGCCGCAGCCGGACGGCCCCAGCAGCGCGGTCAGCTCGCCCTCGTCGAAATCGAGCGAGACGTTGTCCAGCGCGACAAAGTCGCCAAAGCGCTTCTCTACGTTCTTGACCTGGATGCTCATGATGCTTGTCCTTGCAAACTTGCCAGCGGCCGCTCGGGTGCAGCCTCTTCGGTTTCCTTGCGGGCGCGGAATTCCACCAGCGTCTTGATGCCGAGGGTGACCAGTGCCAGCAGTGTCAGCAGCGAGGCCACCGCAAAGGCCGCCGCGAAGTTGTACTCGTTGTAGAGGATCTCCACATGCAGCGGCATGGTGTTGGTCAGCCCGCGGATATGGCCCGACACCACCGACACCGCGCCGAACTCGCCCATCGCCCGTGCATTGCACAGGATCACGCCGTACAGCAGGCCCCAGCGGATATTGGGCAGCGTGATATGGCGGAAGGTCTGCCAGCCCGAGGCGCCCAGCACGATCGCGGCCTCTTCTTCTTCACTGCCCTGCGCCTGCATCAACGGGATCAGCTCGCGCGCAACAAAGGGGAAGGTCACGAAGATGGTCGCCAGCACGATGCCCGGCACCGCGAACATGATCTTGATGTCGTGCGCTTCCAGCCACGGCCCCAGCCAGCCCTGCGCGCCGAACAGCAGCACGTAGACCAGGCCGGAGATCACCGGCGACACCGAGAACGGCAGGTCGATCAGCGTGATCAGCAGGTTCTTGCCGCGGAAGTCGAACTTGGCAATGGCCCACGCCGCCGCCACGCCGAACACCACGTTCAGCGGCACCGCGATCGCCGCCACCGTCAGCGTGAGCTGGATCGCGGCGAGTGCGTCGGGTTCGATCAACGCTTCCCAGTAGGTCTGCACGCCCTTGCGCAAGGCTTCATAGAACACCGAGGCCAGCGGCACGAACAGGAACAGCGTGAGGAACAGCACTGCCACCGTGATCAGCGTGTAGCGCACCCACGGCGCTTCGCCAGTGGCGTCAAACCTGTGATGGGCCTGGGCGTTGGCTTGCCCGCCCAAGCGTCCCGCAACTGCGCCGGCCATGTCAGAACTCCTTGCCCGTGGCGGGCGCTTCGGGTGCCAGCGCGGCGCGCACACCGGATTGATGGCGGCGCGTCCAGGCCTGCAGCAGGTTGATCAGCAGCAGCAGACCGAAGGAAATCACCAGCATCACCACCGCCACCGCGGTGGCGCCGGCATAGTCGTATTGCTCCAGCTTGGAATAGATCATCAGCGGCGCGATCTCGGACACCATCGGCATGTTGCCGGAGATAAAGACCACCGAGCCGTACTCGCCGGTGGCGCGCGCGAACGACAGGGCAAACCCGGTCAGCAGCGCCGGCAGGATGGCGGGCAGGATCACGCGCTGGAAGGTCTGCAGGCGGTTGGCGCCCAGGCTCGCGGCCGCTTCTTCCAGCTCCTGCTCAACGTCCTCCAGCACCGGCTGCACCGTGCGCACCACGAACGGCAGGCCGATAAAGGTCAGCGCCACCACCACGCCCAGCGGCGTGAACGCGACCTTGATGCCGAGCGGCTCAAGATAGCGGCCAATCCAGCCATTGCCGGCGAACAGCGCCGTCAGCGCAATACCGGCCACCGCCGTGGGCAGCGCGAACGGCAGGTCCACCAGCGCGTCGATCAGGCGCTTGCCCGGGAAGCGGTAGCGCACCAGCACCCAGGCCACCACCAGCCCGAACACCGTATTGACGATGGCCGCCACCAGCGACGCGCCAAAGCTCAGCTGCAGCGACGCCACCACGCGCGGCGCCGTGACCGAGGTCCAGAACGCGTCCCACGTCATCGTGAACGTCTTCAGGAACGTGGCCGACAGCGGGATCAGGACAATCAGCGTCAGGTAGAACAGCGTGAAGCCGAGCGACAGGCCGAAGCCGGGCAGCACGGTAAAGCGCTGCCTGGACGGGTTGCGCGGCGCGCGCGTGGCGCTGGAGTCAGGGGCACGGGGAGCGGCTGGCGGCGGATTGTCCGCCAGGGAAATGGATGGAGGCATGTCGTCTCGTCTGTGAGCGGTGCGCCGCCGGACCCTGATGGCTGGTCCCGGCGGGCCGTTCTTTATGACGCCAGCGCATATTGCGCCGGCCTACGAGACAGATTCTGCAGAGTCGCCCTTATAAACAGAACGAATCTTTATGAATTTTCTTAGACGGTTTAGATATAAGGGACGGTAGACACAACCTCGATGCCAGACTCCCAGGCGGCGGATGACTCACTTATGGAGCCGGCATCGCCTGCCTGCGCGATGCGCTGGACCAGGGTATCGAGCAGCGCGAGGCCTTCAGGCCACTCACCCAGTGCGGAATCGGCATTGATGTGGCCCAGGCTGCCCGCATCGACCAGCTCACTGCCCCACAGCGTGCCCCAGCTGAAAGCGGTGCGCTGCGGCATCCAGGGATCGTTGCAGCTGGCTACCATGATGGTCGGGAACGGCAGCCGGTAGGCCGGCAGCAGCGCCGCCACGCCAAATTTGTCCGGATCGGCCGGCGCCACCAGCAATGCGCCGGCAATGCCGACCGGATCCAGCGCCGCCTGGCGCAGCGACGCCAGGCAGCCAAAGCTGTGCGCCACCAGCACCGCGCCGCGCGCGGCCACGCGCTGGGCGCGCATCACGCCTTCGGAGACACGCTCGGCCCACAGCGGCAGGCTGGGGCGCGACCAGTCGTGCTGCTCCACCCGCTGCCAGTCCGGGAAGCGCTGCTCCCAGCGGCTCTGCCAGTGTCCCGGGCCGCTGCCATGCAGCCCCGGCACGGTCAGCACCTGCAGGTGCCGCGGGATGTCCAGGCGCGTGCCATGAGCGCCGGAAAGCCGGTTCGCTTGCGTCATACCACCTCCTTGTCCAATGCATGCGCGGCGCTCGCCAGGCCTGCGCGCAGCCCTGCCGCACTGACCGGCGCGCCGGCGAAGGCGCCCTGCCCCAGGCCGATGCCCGCGGCCTGCAGGCGCTCGATGCTTTCGGCGTTCTGCAGGCGCCGCCCGATCAGCGTTACGCCGGCACTGGCCGCGCTGGCACGCAGGCCCGACAGCTGGCGGTCGGTCCAGGTGCGGCGCATGTCCAGCTTGAGCCAGTCCGGCAACGCGTGCGCCATCAGTGCACCGGCTTCCGCCGGATCCGACGCCTGCAGGCTTACCGCGAAACCGTTGCGCCGATAGTTGCCAACGACATGCAACAGCAGTGACAGGTCGTCATTGGCGCTGGCCGGCACCTGGATCACAAAGCGCTCCAGCGGCAGGCCCAGCGATTGCAATGCGCGCCGGAAGGCAGCGCCGTGGTCGTCGGTGACCGCGGCCAGCAGCCGGTTATGCACGTTCAGCACCAGCTTGTGCTCGCCCTCGGCGGCAAAGTAGTTGATGGCATGCAGCAGGCGCGAAAGCCGGTCCAGCGACACCAGGGTGTTGTCGTCGGCCGCCATCGCAAACAGCTTCCATGCCGCCAGGCCCACGCCGTCCTCTGCGTACGTGTGGATCGAACCCTCATGTGCCACCACCTGCCGGTCTGCCAGCGTCACCAGCGGCTCGAACGCGCTGGTCAGCGAGCAGTTGAAGAACTGGCCCTGCACCTGCCCGCGCGCGTCGCGCCACAATTGCCGGTCAGCCAGCGGCTGGCGCGGCAGCGATTCCAGATAACGTTGGAGCGCAGGCACTGCGCCCGCGGGTTCATGCACGCCTGGCATGGCATTCCTTCGGTTGACCGGGCCCCTCGGCCTCGTGGTCGGATTAGTGATGACGGGCGCTCCATGCGCCCTCTGTGCTGTCGCACCGCATCGGCCTGCCTGCTCATGATAGGAGGTCAGCGGGCGCGAGCGAATGAAGATTACGGCCTGTCGATATGCGCGGCGCACATTGCCGCAGGTGGCACGCTCAAGTTGCCCAGCTCACGTTCAGCTGCGCGGTCGTGGCGCCAGGTTCGGCATGCGCACCGGCATGCGACGGTACCTGCCCCTGCGCCTGCGGCGCTTGCCGCATCACCCGCTGCAGCACCTTCGCCTCCAGTCGCGCAAAGCCAGCCGCGCCGCGTTCGCGCGGGCGCGCCAGCGCCACGCGCTCATCCATGGCGATGCGGCCCTCCTCGATCAGCACGATGCGGTCGGCCAGCGCCACCGCTTCGGACACGTCGTGCGTGACCAGCAGCGCCGTGAAGCCAAGGCGGCGCCACAGCGACTCAATCAGCCCCTGCATCTCGATGCGCGTGAGCGCATCCAGCGCGCCCAGCGGCTCGTCCAGCAGCAACAGCTGCGGGTGGTGGACCAGCGCACGCGCCAGGGCCACGCGCTGGCGCTGGCCACCGGACAGCCGTGCGGGCCAGGCCTGCGCGCGGTCGGCCAGGCCCACCTGCGCCAGCACATTGGCGGCTTCACTGCGGCGTGCGCGCGGCAGGCCCAGCGCGACGTTGTCCAGCACGCGCTTCCACGGCAGCAGCCTTGCGTCCTGGAACATCACGCGCACGTCGGCGTGCCGCGCGCGGCCTTTCGCCGCGGATTCACCGTCGACGGTGATGCTTCCGCCATCGGCCGCTTCCAGCCCCGCCACCAGCCGCAGCAGCGTGCTCTTGCCGCAGCCGCTGCGCCCGACGATCGCCAGGAACTCGCCCGGCGCCACGTCCAGCGCCACGTTGTGCAGCACTTCGCGGCCGTCATAGCGCTTGACCACCTGGCGCACGTGCAACGCCACACCACCCGCCGTGCGCGGCACCTCGGCCACCGGACGGGCCGCCTCGCGGCGCGCCAGGCCGGCTTCCAGTTCGGCCAAAGCCGCTTGTTCCACCGGATACATCTGCATCTCGATCTCCTTGCTTGATTGGGGCGACGGGCCGCTCAGGCCGCGGCGTAGCCCGGATGCCAGCGCAGCCAGTAGCGCTCAAGCCCGCGCGACAACCAGTCGGCCAGCTTGCCCAGCAGCGCATAGAGCAGGATGCCCACCAGCACCACGTCGGTTTGCAAGAACTCACGCGCGTTCATGGTCATGTAGCCGATGCCCGATTGCGCGGAGATGGTCTCCGCCACGATCAGCACCACCCACATCAACCCCAGCGCGAAACGCACGCCCACCAGGATGCCCGGCAGCGCGCCGGGCAGGATGACCTCGCGGTACAGCTGCCAGCCAGACAGGCCGTAGCTGCGTGCCATCTCCACCAGTCCCGTATCGACCGAGCGGATGCCGTGATACGTGTTCAGGTAGACCGGGAAGAACACGCCCAGCGACACCAGGAACAGCTTGGCAGTCTCGTCGATGCCGAACCACAGGATCACCAGCGGAATCAGCGCCAGCGCCGGGATATTGCGCACCATCTGCAGCGTGCTGTCGAGCAGCGTGGCCGCGGTGCGGAAGGTGCCGGTCAGCAGCCCCAGCAGCAGGCCCAGCCCGCCGCCGATGGCAAACCCCACCAGCGCGCGCCAGGTGCTGACCCCTACGTGCTTCCACAGCTCGCCCGAGCGCGCCAGTTCCCAGGCAGCCTGCACCACGGCCAGCGGGGCCGGCAGCACGCGGCTGGAGAGCCAGCCGTTCTGCGAGGCCAGCTGCCAGACCACGATCAGCAGCACCGGCACGATCCACGGAGCCAGCGCGCGCGCCAGTGCCTGAGGTGCCTGACGCGGCGGCTGCGATAGAGGAGCGTTCATGGTTGCCCTCCCCTCAACTCTGCGCGGCGCGCGGCACGATGCCTGTCGCCATGACTTCACCGAACGGACCCGACAGCACCTTGCCCGGCAGCTTGTCGCGCACCGAGCGCGGCAGCAGCGGGAACACCAGTTCGGCAAAGCGGTAGGCCTCTTCCAGGTGCGGGTAGCCGGACAGCACGAAGGTGTCGATGCCCAGCTCGGCGTATTCGCGCATGCGCTCGGCCACGGTGTGCGGATCGCCCACCAGCGCGGTGCCGGCACCGCCGCGCACCAGGCCAACGCCAGCCCACAGGTTGGGGCTGATCTCCAGCGCCTCGCGCGTGCGGCGCGCGCCGCCCGCGTGCAGCGCGGCCATGCGGCGCTGCCCTTCGGAATCCATCTTGGCGAACACGGCTTGCGCACGCGCCACGGTCTCGTCATCGAGCCGGCTGATCAGATCATCGGCCGCAGCCCAGGCGGCGGCTTCGGTCTCGCGCACGATCACATGCAGGCGGATGCCGAACTTCACCGTGCGGCCATGGCGCGCGGCCTGGCGGCGTACGTCGTCGAGCTTCTGCGCCACGTCAGCGGGTGGCTCGCCCCAGGTCAGGTAGGTATCGACCTGCTCGCCGGCCAGCGCATGCGCCGGCGCCGACGAACCGCCGAAGTACACCGGCGGATGCGGCTGCTGCAGCGGCGGATAGAGGACGGTGGCACCTTTCACGCTCAGGTGCTTGCCCTCGTAGTCCACCTTGTCCCCGTCATGGCTGGCCGCCAGCACCTGGCGCCAGATGCGCAGGAACTCGGCCGAGGCCTCGTAGCGCGCGGTGTGGTCCAGGAACAGGCCGTCGCCTTCCAGCTCGGCGGTATCGCCGCCGGTGACCAGGTTGATCAGCAGCCGGCCGTTGGAGATGCGGTCGAAGGTTGCCGCCATCCGTGCGGCCAGCGTCGGCGCCATCAGGCCGGGGCGCACCGCGACCAGGAATTTCAGGCGCTGCGTGACGGCCGCCAGCGCCGATGCCGCCACCCATGGGTCTTCGCACGAGCGCCCGGTCGGGATCAGCACGCCTTCGTAGCCCAGCGTATCGGCGGCCACGGCAACCTGCTTCAGGTAATCGAAGCTAACCTCGCGCGCGCCTTCCGAAGTGCCGAGGTAGCGGCTGTCGCCGTGGGTGGGGATGAACCAGAATACCTGCATGTCGTTGTCCTTTTTGTTCCTGGCGATGGAGGTGGCTATCGCTTCGCCTGCTGCTGCGGCACGTCCCAGCGCGCATCGGCCACCTTGACCGGCTTGGGGATCAGCTTGAGCGAGTGGAAGGCGTCGGCGATGCGTTGCTGCTCGGCCATTACCTCGGCGCTGACCGGGCGTGCGCCGTAGGAGAAGCGCGAGACGGCAAGCTCAAGCACGTCGGCCGGCAGCCCGGTTTCGCCGGTCAGCACCGTGGTGGCCTCCTTGGGGTTCTTTTGCGCCCAGGTGCCCAGCGTGGCCAGTTCGTCCAGGATCAGGCTGACGATCTCCGGCTTTGCTTGTGCATAGGGGCGCGAGGCCAGGTAGAACTGGTGGTTGCTGACCACGTTCTTGCCATCCGCGCCGCGGCCATCGGCGAGCACGCGCGCGCCCAGTTGCTTCTCGGCTGCGGCGAGGAACGGGTCCCAGATCACCCAGGCATCGACCGCCCCGCGCTCGAAGGCGGCACGCGCATCCGCCGGCGGCAGGTAGACCGGCTGGATCTCGCTGTACGGGATGCCGGCCTTCTCCAGCTGGCGCACCAGCAGGTAATGCACGTTCGAGCCCTTGTTCAGCGCCACGCGCTTGCCGCGCAGTTCCGCCACCGAACGGAGCGCCGAGCCCTTGGGCACGACGATGGCCTCGGCCACCGGCGCCGGCGGCTCATTGCCGACGTAGACCAGCTGCGCCCCCGCGGCCTGCGCAAAGATCGGCGGCGCCTCGCCGACGGTGCCGAAATCGACGGCACCGACGTTCAGCCCCTCAAGCAGTTGCGGCCCGGCGGGGAACTCGGTCCATTTGACGGTGATGCCTTGCGGCGCCAGGCGTTTTTCCAGCGAGCCGCGCGCCTTCAGCAGCGTCAGCGTGCCGTATTTCTGGTAACCGATGCGCAGCACCTTGGGGTCGATGTTCTTCGACTGCGCTTCGGCGCGGCCGGGCAATAGTCCGTAGGCCAGGCCGGTGGCAAGCACCAGCGCGGCGGTAATCAGGCGGCGGCGCTGGCTGGCCGCGCGCAACGGGTTGGTCAGTGTCATGCGATGTCCTCCATGGCCCGGGGCAATGCCCTGCTGGCCGGATTGATGTCCAGGATGGTGGCGGCAGCACGCATCCCTGCCGGCCCCGCGTGGCGGGTGGCATGGCGTCGCTGCCGTCGCGCCGGGCAGGCCGGCGCCACTTCAGTCAATCAGTCAGTTCAGGCGGAACATCGCTCGGCCACCGCGATCGCGGCGGCGCGTTGGACCAGGGCGCCGGGCACCACATCGAGCGGCACCTCGATGCGCGAATGCGCCAGCGCATCGCGCACGCGCAGCACGCCCTCGTCCAGGCGTGCCGACAGCGCGGCATCGAAGCGCGCCTGGCGCACGCCGGCGGCTTCAAAGGATTCGATCTGCTGGTCCACGGCAAAGATGCCGGGCAGGATCTGGCGCGAGCCCAGCGCGGACAGCACCGGGCGCAGCGCGTAGTCGATCGCCAGCGCATGGGCCAGGCTGCCGCCGGTGGCGATCGGCAGCACGATCTTGTCGCGCAGGCCGGTCTGCGGCAGCAGGTCCAGGAAGGCCTTGAGCAGGCCGCTGTAGGCGGCCTTGTAGACCGGCGTGGCCAGTACCACCACCTGCGCCTCGGACACGGCATGCGTGGCGGCGGCGATGACGGGGTCGTCCACGCGTGCCGCCAGCAGCGGGCCTGCGGGCAGGTCGCGCAGGTCGAGGTGGCGGGTGCGTTCGCCGGCAGCCTCAAGCGTGGCACGCAGGTGCGCCAGCACTAAGCCGGAGCGGGACTGGACCGACGGGCTGCCGGAGAGCGTCAGGATGGACATCGGGCTTCCTTATTCTGATGGACCGGTCGGCGCCGCGGCCGCCCCACGCGGCCCGGCGCGCCGGCCTCGTGGTTTATTTCTTGCCGGGCTGGTAGATCTGGTCGAACGTGCCGCCATCGGCAAAGTGGGTCTTCTGGGCTTTCTGCCATCCGCCGAAGGCTTCATCGATGGTGAACAGCTTCACCTTCGGGAAGTTGGCCGCGTACTTGGCCGCCACCTTCTCCGAGATCGGGCGGTAGTAGTTCTTCGCCGCGATCTCCTGGCCTTCTTCGGTGTACAGGAACTGCAGGTAGGCCTCGGCCGCCTTGCGCGTGCCCTTCTTGTCGACCACCTTGTCGACCACGGCCACCGGCGGCTCGGCCAGGATCGACACCGACGGCGCGACGATATCGAACTTGTCCGGGCCCAGTTCCTTGATGGCCAGGATGGCTTCGTTCTCCCACGCGATCAGCACATCGCCCAGGCCGCGCTCGACAAAGGTGGTGGTGGCGCCGCGCGCGCCGGAATCCAGCACCGGCACATGCTTGAGCAACTCGCCGACAAACTCGCGCGCCTTGACGTCATTGCCGCCCGGCTGGCGCTGCGCATAGCCCCACGCCGCCAGGTAGTTCCAACGCGCGCCGCCGCTGGTCTTGGGGTTGGGCGTGATCACCTGCACGCCCGGCTTGACCAGGTCGCCCCAGTCCTTGATGCCCTTGGGGTTGCCCTTGCGCACCAGGAACACGATGGTCGAGGTGTACGGCGAGGCGTTGTGCGGCAGGCGCTTCTGCCAGTCCGGCTTGATCAGGCCCTTGTCCGCGATGGCGTCGATGTCATAGCCCAGCGCCAGCGTGACCACGTCGGCGTCCAGCCCGTCGATCACCGAGCGCGCCTGCTTGCCCGAGCCGCCGTGCGACTGGCGCACGGTCACGGCGTCGCCGCCTTGCGCCTTCCAGGCCTTGGCAAAGGCGGCATTGACGTCGACATACAGCTCGCGCGTCGGATCGTAGGAAACGTTCAGCAGGTTGGCGGCCGCTGCGGTCTGCGCCGCGCTCAGGGCGCCAAGTACGGCCAGGCTGATGGCCAGTTTGCGGATCATCTTGTATTGCTCCCGTCAGTGTCGTGAATGGGCGCGAGGCGCCTCTTGCCTTGCCCGCCTTGGGTGGCGGACTTGTGTCAGGAGCAAGACTACCGAGGGGCCTATCTGAACGGAACGAATGGTTTCGCCGATGCTTCGCTGTTTTTTGCATAAGATCGGACGGAAATATGGGCATGCCTGCGGGCGCAGGCGCGGCGGGCGCAGGTGGCGCACGCAGGTGGCGCAATCGGCACGCACAAAAGAAAACGCCCGCACCGGCAAGCCGGTGCGGGCGAAGTTTCCATTCTGGAAACGGGTAGACAAGTCATGAAGAGCGCCCCCGCATCTCCATGACAGGACGAATCTTATCGGGCAGGCCGCTGGCGCGGCTTGACCAATATCAAGTGCGTGGCGATCCGGTCAGCCGCCGGACTGCCGGCTCAGCAGGTCGGCCATCTCGTCGGCATGCTCCTCTTCGACGGCGAGGATGCCCTCCATCATCCGGCGCGAGGTCGGGTCGCGCTCGCCCAGGAACCGGATGATTTCCCGGTAGCTGTCAATGGCGATACGCTCGGCAACCAGGTCTTCCTTGATCATTTCGGTCAGCGAGGTGCCCGCCACATATTCCGCGTGCGATCGGCTGGTGAGGCCGTCCGGGGCAAAGTCGGGCTCGCCGCCCAGCTGGACGATGCGCTCGGCAATCTGGTCAGCATGACCTTGTTCCTCGTTGGAATGGGCCAGGAATTCATCCGCCACGCTTTTCGAGTTCGGACCCTTGGCCATGTAGTAGTGTCGGCGATAGCGCAGCACGCAGACGATTTCGGTGGCCAGCGCAGCGTTGAGCAGCTTCAGCACGGTATCGCGATCCGCGGCATAGCCCGCGGTCACGGCGCCATCATCGATGTGCTTGCGGGCGCGCTCGCGCAATGTCTTGACGTCTGAGAGGAAAGGCTTGTCGGTCATTGAAGGGCTCCTTGGGGATGCGGCTGCGTCAGCGCAGCGCCTTGTAGGGAAACTCAACCCTTGTGCAACGCGAGAAGTGTGCCACTCGGCGGATAGCGCGGAACGGCGCGTCTGGCGACGACCCGTGGCATCGTGGCGTGAAAAAATTGCACGGGGCGGGACCGCCTTACACGCAATGCGCGATGGCAAGACAAAAAAAAACCCCTGCGTGGTATCGCAGGGGCCTGGCTATGATCGACTGCTTGTGTGCTCCGGCAGTCTATCGAGCCATGGGTAGCCTTAGTCCAGCTTCCGCCCGAACGTGAACTCGCCATCGACATAATCCACCGGCACCACATCCTTGGCGGCGAACTTGCCCTCCAGGATGGCCCGTGCCACCGGGTTCTCGATCTGCTGCTGGATCGCACGCTTGAGCGGGCGCGCGCCAAACACCGGGTCGTAGCCCGCGCTGGCGATCTTCTCCAGCGCCGTCTCGCTCACCTCCAGCGTCATATCCATGCGGGCCAGGCGGGCCTGCAGGCGATGCAGCTGGATGCGTGCGATCGACTCGATATGCTTCTGGTCCAGCGCGTGGAACACCACGACTTCATCGATCCGGTTCAGGAACTCCGGCCGGAAATGCGTGCGCACTTCCTGCCAGACCGCGCCCTTGATCGCTTCCTGCGGCTCGCCGGTCATCGACTGGATGATCTGCGACCCGAGGTTGGACGTCATCACGATCACCGTGTTCTTGAAGTCCACCGTGCGGCCCTGGCCATCGGTCAGGCGGCCGTCGTCCAGCACCTGCAGCAGCACGTTGAAGACGTCCGGGTGGGCCTTTTCGACTTCATCGAGCAGCACCACGCTGTACGGCTTGCGGCGCACGGCCTCGGTCAGGTAGCCGCCTTCCTCGTAGCCCACGTATCCCGGCGGCGCGCCGATCAGGCGGCTGACGCTGTGCTTCTCCATGAACTCGCTCATGTCGATGCGGATCAGGTGCTCTTCCGAATCGAACATGAACTCGGCCAGGGCCTTGCACAACTCGGTCTTGCCTACACCGGTCGGGCCCAGGAACAGGAACGAGCCATAGGGCCGGTTCTCGTCCGCCAGGCCGGCACGCGAACGGCGGATGGCGTCGGACACCAGCCGCACGGCTTCGTCCTGGCCCACCACGCGCGCATGCAGGCGGTCTTCCATCTTCAGCAGCTTCTCGCGCTCGCCCTGCATCATCTTCGATACCGGGATGCCGGTCGCGCGGCTCACCACTTCGGCGATTTCCTCGGCGCCCACCTGGGTGCGCAGCAGCTTGTTGGGCTGCTTCTGCTCGCTGGCCTCGGCGTCGGTCGCGGCCTTGAGCTTGCCTTCCAGGCCCGGCAGCTTGCCGTATTGCAGCTCGGCCACCTTGTCCAGCTTGCCTTCGCGCTGCAGCTTGGCGATCTCCAGCTTGACCTTCTCGATCTCTTCCTTGAGCGCGGCCGTGCCCTGCGCGGCGCCCTTCTCGGCCTTCCAGATCTCGTCCAGGTCGGCGTACTCCTTCTCCAGGCGCGCGATTTCCTGCTCGATCAGCTCCAGGCGCTTCATCGACGCCTCATCGGTCTCTTTCTTGACCGCCTCGCGCTCGATCTTCAGCTGGATGGTGCGGCGCTCGAGCTTGTCCATCGACTCCGGCTTGGAATCGATTTCCATCTTGATGCGCGCGGCCGCCTCGTCGATCAGGTCGATCGCCTTGTCGGGCAGGAAGCGGTCAGTGATATAGCGATGCGACAGCTCCGCCGCGGCGACGATGGCCGGGTCGGTGATCTCCACGCCGTGGTGCAGCTCATACTTTTCCTGCAGCCCGCGCAGGATGGCAATGGTGGCCTCAACGCTCGGCTCATCCACTAGCACTTTCTGGAAGCGGCGCTCCAGCGCGGCGTCCTTCTCGATGTACTTGCGGTACTCGTCCAGCGTGGTGGCGCCGATGCAATGCAGCTCGCCGCGCGCGAGCGCGGGCTTGAGCATGTTGCCCGCGTCGATCGCGCCCTCGGCCTTGCCGGCGCCGACCATGGTGTGGATCTCGTCGATGAAGACGATGGTCTGGCCCTCGTCCTTGGCGACGTCGTTCAGCACCGCCTTCAGACGTTCCTCGAACTCGCCGCGGTACTTGGCGCCGGCCAGCAGGCCGGCCATGTCCAGCACCAGCACGCGCTTGTTCTTCAGGCTCTCGGGCACTTCGCCGTTGACGATACGCTGCGCCAGGCCTTCGACGATCGCGGTCTTGCCCACGCCCGGCTCGCCGATCAGCACCGGGTTGTTCTTGGTGCGGCGCTGCAGGATCTGGATCGCGCGGCGGATCTCGTCGTCACGGCCGATCACGGGGTCGAGCTTGCCGATGCGGGCGCGCTCGGTCAGGTCGATGGTGTACTTCTTCAGTGCCTCGCGCTGGCCCTCGGCCTCTGCGCTGTTGACCGAATCGCCGCCGCGCACGGCCTGGATGGCCGACTCGAGCGACTTGCGGTTCAAGCCGTTTTCACGCGCGATGCGGCCGGCGTCGCCCTTGTCGTCGGCGACGGCCAGCAGGAACAGCTCGCTGGCGATGAACTGGTCGCCGCGCTTGATGGCTTCCTTCTCAGTGGCGTTGAGCAGGTTCACCAGGTCGCGGCCGATCTGGACCTCGCTGGTGCCCTGCACTTGCGGCAGGCGCTTGATGGCGGCGTCTAGCGCGCTCTGCAGGCCCTGCACGTTGACGCCGGCGCGCGCCAGCAGCGCCTTGGCGGCGCCGTCGTCCTGCGCCAGCAGCGCGCGCAGCAGGTGCTGCGGTTCGATGTATTGGTTGTCGTTGCCCAGTGCCAGGCTTTGCGCATCAGCCAGCGCTTCCTGGAACCGGGTGGTCAGCTTGTCAAGACGCATAAGGATTCCCTCTCTCGGATAAGGTCGTGTCCTGATGCGGGGGCCTCGGCGCCGGTCTTCGTTGCCGGAGCGCCCGTATGCCCTGCCGGACACTGGATGTCTTTCCGAAAGATAAGGCTTTGTCGCGACATTTCAAGGCCGCGCCGGTACGCAATGACCCCGATCCGCCGCTATGTCGGCAACCCCGGCTCCCACGCTCGCAAGTGCCGCAAGCGACACGCGGCTAGGCGGCGCGGCAGGCGCCCTTGTCCGCCAGGTTGCGCACCAGCACGAGTGATTCGCCCTGCACCACCACGCGCCCGTCCGCGCCCGTGACCACGCTGGCCAGGTTGACCAAGTCCTTGCCGGCGCGCAGCCGCACGATGCGCACGCATGCCGTCAGCGGCTCATCCAGCCGCGCGGCTGAAGCGAGGCGCAGCGACTGCTTCATCCACCCCGTGCCCCGTCCGGGCAGTTGCGTGCCGAGCAGGTCCGAGAACATGCCGGCCAGCAGCGGCAGCGGCACCACCGGCCCGCCAAACCCGCGCGCGCGGGCAAAGGCCGGATCGGCGTGATACGGGTTGGCGTCGCCGGTCAGGGTGATGTATTCGTCCAGGTCTGCCTGGGCGAAGGCGCGCGTCGCACGGGCTTCCTGACCAGGGCGCAGGCCGTAAAGGATGGCGTCGCCCGCCTCTGGCGCCTGTGCCGTCTCGCCGGGCAGCCAGGCCAGTGCGTCCGGCCCGGCATCCGGCAGCCAGAGCGATTCGCCCACGGCCGTAACGCGCGGCGCCTCGCCCGGCCCACCCGCGCTGCCAACGGTGGTGCCGTAGCGCGCCAGTCCGGCTGGCGCGTGCTGCGGCGCCAGCGCGATCTGCACCGTATCGCCAACGAAGGCCGGCGTCGGGAACATCAGCGTCTGCCCGACCGGCAACGCCGGCCCGGGCACCTGCCGCCAGGTGTGGGCGCACAGCAGCGAAAACAGGAACATGCCGTGCGCCACGGTGGCGCCGAAATGCGTGCCACGGGCAAAGGACGGATCGCAGTGGATCGGGTTGTCGTCGTGCGACAAGGCGGCGAAGCGGTCAAAGTCGCGCTGCGACAGCACGCGCGGCAGGGCATCGTTCATCAGTCAGGCACCTGTACGGTATTAGCGTTGACGGTAATCGCGTTGCCGGCCGCAGGCGATGCGGCGAACGGCGGCACGTTGGACGGCAGCAGCGTCGGCGCCGGCGTATTGAGGGTGCCCCCGCGCGGCGTGGTGCGCACCACCTGCGACGGCGGCAGCGCCTTGCCCGCGGTGAGGTTGTCGTAGACCGCATCCAGGGCCCGGTTCAGGTAGACGTGCAGCGGCACATAGCGGTTGCTGTAGCCCGGCACCAGGCCGATGAAGGCATCGAAGTGCTGGGCGTTCTCGACCTCCACGTATGACAGCTTGCTGGTCACCCCCTCCTGTTGCCGGTTCAGCCCGAGATACGGGCGCGAGGTATGGTTGACCGGCAGCAGCCCGTCGCTACGCCCGTGCACGATCACCGCCGGCTTGCCGCGCAGGTTGCCGTTGCGCAGCGTCAGCGCCTGGCCGGCTTGCAATGCGCGTGCCGCGGCGTCGGAGCCGGCCAGCAGGCTGCGCAGGCAGTTGGCGCCGTCGTAATTCAGGTCTGCCCGCAGCGTCAACGGTGAAACCGACGCCAGGTTCAGGTACGGGCCATGCTGCGGATCGAGGTCATTGATCAACTGGACCGGCGGCTGCGGCGGCACGCCGTTGCCGGTGGCGAACATCGACGCCAGCGCCGCGGGCGCGATTGCCGCGGGCTTCAGGTCGGTCAGCGTGCTGGCAAAGCTGTAGCCGCACAGCCGGTCGGTGACGCTGGCCTGCGCATACGCGTTGGCATAGTTGACCGAGATCGCGGCGGCGACGTCAAACACGGCCAGCGACGGGTGCAGATCGTCCGATTCCGCTTCCCAGCCAGCGGCACGCAGCGCCTGCAGCGCGCTGGCGCTCTGTTCGTCCGTGTTCGTGCCGCTCACCAGGCCCTTTTCCGCCAGCGTCTGGCAGCGGTTGGCAAAGAACGTCGCCGTGGCGGGGTTGGTGTAGAACGGCGCCTGGGTCAGCGCGGTGGCCCGCGCGGCGCAGTGCTGCAGCAGGTTGGCCGTGGTGGTGTAGTCGTACAGCGTGCGGCCCGAAGCCGCCACCGGCGTTGCGCCGCGTTGCACCACGATGCCGGTATTTGGCGGCATGTTCAGGTTGGGCTCGCCCACCGCCACGCCGTCGATCAGCCCGCCGGCATCCTGCTCGGCCGCCGCTACCGCGGCACCGCCGCCGTTGGACACGCTGGAGGCGATCACCACGATCCTGTCCTTGCCCAGGGTGCGCTGGCGGGTGCCGTTGGCCGACACGGCGCCAAAGCGGTCATTGATCGCCCAGATCGCAAATTCCACCGCCTGCAGCGTGAACTTGCCCCAGTCCTTCTCCGGGTTGCGCTGCGAATGCGCATGCTTGAACGCCAGCCGGTGCGGGTTGGCAGCGGTAAATTCCGCCAGCGAGGTGGCCCCCGCCGGCGCGGCAAACTCCGCGTTCTTGCCGGCCGCCGCGCGCGTGGCGCGGGTGCCGTCGATCAGCGGCACGGTGTCGGTATCCAGGTCATGCGGCGCGGCGCCGGTACCCTTGTCGGTATAGGCCACCGCGCAGCCGCGCTTCAGGCCCCACTCGCCAGTGGCGATGGCGCCATAGACGCCACGCGAACCGGATGAGGTGGCGGTGATCATGCACGGCTTCGACGTGTTGAACGACGCGGGGATCTGCACCAGCATGGTCACGTTCTGCTGGCCCGAGCCATCGTCCGAAAAGGCCAGGTACTCCACGCCGGCCACCTTGCCTTCGGAGCCGGTGACATTGCCCTGCGCGTCGACATTGGGGCCGTAGAGCGAGCCGTAGCCGCCGCTGGCGGTGGTGTCGACAATGGCACGATAGTTGGTATGGATCGCATAGCGCCGCAACTCCGCCGCGGTCGGCGCGGTGGGGTTGGCCGGCAGCGGCGCGGCGGCGCTGGCCAGGCCGTCCTTGCCCAGGCCCGCGGTCAGCAGGTCGTCGGTGGTGCCGTTGTAGCTGTTGATGGTGACCGTGCCGATATTCGCCGGCTTGGTATTGGGGTTGCTGCCGTTGCCGTTGTTGTTGTCATCGCCCGAACCGCAGGCGGCGGCCAGCATCGATGCGGCGGCCGCCAGCACCTTGAGCCTGAGACGGCGTCTCTGTTTCTGCTGCGGCGGGATCTGCGTGGAATGCATGTCAACCTCCTCCTGGCGCACCCGGATGGCCGGGGCTGTCGAGTTGTCTTCAGATCGAGGACTGCGGAGACTGCGAACTGCGGAAATCAAAAACACGGCAACGGCTGGCGCGGCCATGCACCTCAGCCAGAAAACTTTGCGCGCAGCTTGTGCTTTTCCACCTTGCCGGACGGCGTGCGCGGCAGCGCATCGAGAAAGCGTACATGGCGCGGCACCTTGTAGCCGGCCAGCTGCGCCTTGCAGTGGGCGATCACGGCATCGGCCTCCAGGGCTGCGCCCGGGCGCAGCACCACCAGCGCCATGCCGACCTCGCCCCAGCGCGCATCCGGCGCGCCGATCACGGCGGCCTCGGCCACGCCCGGCAGCTGGAACAGCACGCTCTCGACTTCGGCCGGATAGACGTTCTCGCCGCCGGAGATAAACATGTCCTTGGCCCGGTCGACGATGTAGTAGTCGCCGTCCTCGTCGCGGTAGGCGATATCGCCGGAATGGAGCCAGCCGTCGCGGATCGCGGCCGCGGTGGCCTCGGGCAGGTTCCAGTAGCCTGGCGTCACGCCGGGGCCCTTGATCAGCAGTTCGCCACGCTCGCCCGGGCCTACGTCCGCCCCAACCGCATCGACGATGCGCGTCAGCATCGACCCCACCGGCTTGCCGATGGTGCCGATCTTGCGGCGCGCGGTATCTTCGTCGCAGACAAAGACCGTGGGGCCGGTCTCGGTCATGCCGAAGCCGAAGCAGATGGTCACGCCCTTGGCCAGGTAGGCCTCCAGCAGCGGCCTGGGCACCGGCGAGCCCCCCGCCGACATATTGCGCACGCCGGCGAAGTCCGCCTGCGCGAAGCGCGGGTGCTGGCTCAGGAACAGGTACACCGCCGGCACCGCGAAGAACATGGTGATGCCCTCGCCGCTGGCGCGGTCGAGCTTGCCCAGCACCACCTGCGGCTCGAACTGCCGCATGATGTGCACCGTGCCGCCCGCGTGCAGCACCGGGTTGGCATACAGGTTCAGTCCGCCGGTGTGGAAGAACGGCAGCACGTTGAGGAACACGTCGTCGCGCGTGATCTTGTTGGCCAGCATCGCGTTGACGGCGTTGAAGTAGACCATGCCATAGGTCTGGATCACGCCCTTTGGCTTGCCGGTGGTGCCGGAGGTATAGAGCAGGTGCCAGACCTCGGACTCATCGCGGCACGGCATCTCGATGATGCGGCCGGAGGCGGCGTCGAGCACCGCCTCGTACTCGGTCCAGCCACCGGGAACGTCGGCGGCCTCGTCGTCGGCGAGGTGCAGCACCGCGCGCAGCGGGATCGCGCGCGCCAGCTCGGCGGCCACGGCCAGGAAGCCGTCGCCGGCCACCAGCACCTCGGGCGTGCAGTCCTGCAGGATCGGCAGCAACTCTGCCGCCGGCAGGCGCCAGTTCAGGCACACCATCACCATGCCGGCCTTGGCGCAGCCATACAGCATCTCGAAATAGTCCGAGCTGTTGTGCGCCAGCACCGCCACGCGCGTGCCCGGCGCCAGTTGCAGGTGGTCACGCAGGTATTCCGCGAAGCGGCTGGCGCGTTCGTTGAAGTGGCGATAGGTCACCTGGCGGCCGCTCTCCACGTCTACCAGCGCGACCTTGTCGGGGAAATGCTGCGCGTTCTTGTGCAGCCAGTCGATGACGTACATGCGCTAGCCTCCGCTCAGCTTGCCACATCCTGCACGGGCCCGGTGCCGCGCAGCCGCCCCACCACGCCCTGCGGGAAATAATAGACGCTCAGGATAAACAGCAAACCCAGCCACAGCAGCCACCGGTCCGGATGCAGCAGCGACGACAGCAGCGGCAGCGCGGCGGTGGTGTCGCTGGCCAGTTTCATCACGTCCTGCAGGTAGGTCTGCGCCACCAGGAACAGCACCGTGCCGATCACCGCGCCATAGAGCGTGCCCATGCCGCCGATCACCACGATCAGCAGGATGTCGACCATGATCTCGAACGACAGCGAGGTATCGGGCCCGTTATAGCGCAGCCAGATCGCCATCAGCACGCCGGCCAGCGTGGCGAACATCGCCGACAGCACCGTCGACACGGTACGGTACACCACGGTGCGGTAGCCGATCGCCTCGGCACGGAAATCGTTCTCTCGGATCGCCTGCAGCACCCGGCCAAAGGGCGAGTTGACGATGCGCAGCAGCACCAGAAACAGCACCACCGCGCCGGCGAACACCAGGTAGTAGCTGAGCAGCTTGCCGCTCAGCGGCACGCCCAGCCATTCGGCCTCGCCCAGCGTAAAGCCGGGACGCAGCACCTCCGGCACCTTGAAGGTCAGCCCGTCTTCGCCACCGGTCCATTCCGACAGTTGCGACACCAGCGTGGCGAAGGCGGTCGCCACCGCCAGCGTGATCATGGCAAAGAAGATGGCCCGCACCCGCAGCGAGAACAGCCCGATCAGGAAAGCCAGCAGCGCCGACACCGCCAGCGCGCCGACAGTGCCCACCAGCAGCGCCCCCCAGCCTGGTTCCATGCGCGACATGGCGATGGCCACGCCATAGCCGCCAATGCCGAAGAACATGGTGTGGGCGAAGGAAACGATGCCGGTATAGCCCAGCAGCAGGTCATAGCTGGCCACCAGCACCACGAAGATGCAGATCTTGGCCGCCATGTTGAGCGCACGCGCGCCGGGGAAGGCGAATGGGGCGCACGCCAGGGCCACCAGGATCAGCAGCAGGATCACGGTCAGCACGCGGCTGCGCGGCAGGTCGCCGGAGAGAAGTCGGATCATGATCGTTGCCCTCAGCGCCGCGCCACCGGAAACAGCCCCTGCGGGCGCCACAGCAGCACCAGCATCATCAGCAGGATGTTGGAGAACAGAGCCACCTTGGGGAACAGGAAACCGGTGTAGTTGGCCATCAGCCCCACCAGCAACGCGCCGACAAAGCAGCCGGTAGTCGATCCCAGCCCGCCGATGATGATGACGATAAAGATCAGCACATTCACCTGCGCGCCGATCGCCGCGGTGATGTTCTGCTGGTACAGCCCCCACAGCACCCCGCCCAGCCCCGCGAGCGCCGCGCCCGCGACGAACACGCTGATAAACAGGCGCCGCACGCGGTAGCCAAGCGCCTCGACCATCTCGCGGTTCTCCACGCCGGCGCGGATCAGCAGGCCGATGCGGGTGCGGTTGAGCAGCAGTAGCATCGCGATAAAGATCACCAGCCCCAGTGCCATCGCGATCAGCCGGTATTTCTCGATGGCGGCATCGCCCAGCAGCACCGCGCCGCGGAAGGTGGTGGGCACCTGCAGCGCAATGGTCTCAGGACCCCAGATCGCCTTGATCAGCTGCTCGGCCACGATCATGCCGCCCATCGTGATCAGGATCTGCTTCAGGTGCTGGCCGTAGACCGGGCGCACCACCACGCGCTCGAAGAACAGCCCGACCGCGCCGGCTGCGACCATCGCGGCTACGATCGCCAGTGCAAACACCGACAGGTTCAACGCCAGGCTGTCGGCCTCGACCCAGCCTGCCAGTGGCAGCAGGACCGAGGCGGCCACATAAGCACCCAGCGCGATGAAGGCGCCGTGGCCGAAGTTGAGCACATCCATCAGGCCGAACACCAGCGTCAGGCCGGACGAGACGACGAAGATGATCATGCCCATCGCCAGGCCGGCAATGGTCAGCGTCAGCCAGGTCGACGGGCTGCCGACCAGCGGATAGGCCAGCAGCATCAGCAGCGGCGCCAGCGCCAGCGGGGTCCAGTCGAGCCGGACCTTGGGCAGGTCCGTCGGTGCGGCGGCCGGCAATGTCGTTGAAGTGGTCATGTGTGTTGTCCCGCGTTACTGGTGCGCCGCCAGCGACAGCCCCAGCAGCTTCTGCTGCAGCAAGTCGTCTCCAGCCAGCGCCGCCATCGTGCCCGTGTGTACCGTGCGGCCATCGTCCATCACCGCCACCGTATCCCCCACCGACTTCGCCATATGGAAGTTCTGCTCCACCAGCAGGATCGACACCTCGGTCTGCTTGAGCTCGCGGAACACATGGATCATGTTCTGGATGATGGCCGGCGCCAGGCCCTTGGTGGGCTCGTCGACGATCAGCAGCTGGCGCGGCTCGATGATGGCGCGCGCCACCGACAGCATCTGCTTCTGCCCGCCCGACAGCACGCCGGCACGCTGCTGCCAGAAGGTCTTCAGCGCCGGGAACATGCGGAACACCCAGTCCAGCCGGCGCTCATCGATGGCGCCGGTGCGCGCTGCCAGGCGCATGTTCTCGGCCACGGTCAGGTCAGAGAACACGCTCATGTTCTCCGGCACGTAGGCAATGCCGGCCTGCGCGATCGCGGGCGTGCTGTGGCGCGTGATGTCGGTGCCGTCAAAGGTCACCGTGCCCGCGCTGGCCTGCCACAGGCCCATGATGGTGCGCAGCGCGGTGGTCTTGCCGGCGCCGTTGCGCCCCAGCAGCATGGTCACGCCGCCGCGCGGCACCTCGAAGCTCACGCCGTGCAGGATGTGGTACGGGCCGATATGGGTCTGCACGCCCTGCAGCCGCAGGATCGGCCCGGTTGCTTGTGCGTCAGCCATGGCTGCCCTCCTCTTCCGGCATGCCCAGGTAAGCCTGCTGCACCACCGGCGAGGCGATCACCTCGGCCGGGTCGCCGTCGGCCACCAGGGTGCCGTTGTGCAGCACGATGATGCGGTCGGCCAGCGAGCGCACCACGTCCATCTTGTGTTCGACAAGCAGCACGGTCTTGCTGCGGTCCTGGCGGATCTCGCGGATCAGGTCAAGGATCACCGGCACTTCATCCACGCTCATGCCCGCGGTGGGCTCATCAAACATGAACACGCGCGGCTGCAGCGCCAGCAGGATGCCGACCTCCAGCTTGCGCTGGTCGCCGTGCGGCAACGAGGCCACTGTCAACTGGCGCTTGCCGGCCAGCGCCACGCGCTCCAGGATCGCCATGGCCTGGGCCTGCACGTCGCGGTGGCTGGTCCACATCGAGAACAGATCGATGCCGCGCTGCTGGCGCGCCTGCACCGCCAGCCGCACGTTCTCCAGCACCGACAGCTGCGGAAACAGGCTGGTCAGCTGGAAGGCGCGGCCAATGCCGCGGCGCGTCTTCTGCGACACCGGCAGGCGCGTCACGTCCTCGCCATCCAGCAGGATCTGCCCCGCCGTGGGCGGCAACTGGCCCGAGACCAGGTTGAAATACGTGGTCTTGCCGGCGCCGTTGGGGCCGACGATGCAGGTCAGCTCGCCGGGCCGGAACGCGCACGACACCGCATTGACGGCCACGTGGCCGCCAAAGCGGATGGTCAGGCCGCGCGTTTCCAGCAGCGGCTGCGCCCCGGCGGCAGTCGCGCCGGCGTGCCCGGCGGCCGGCTGCGACGGCGCCGGCGCGGACCGGGCGAAAGAGGCTGGCGCGTTCATCAGCGGTGGTTGCGCACGGGCACGGCCATCTCTTCGGGCTTGATCTCGCGCACGAGTTCAGGCACGCCCCAGGCGAAGGCCGGATCCACCTTGATCTTGAAGTGGTACATTGACTGCATGGCCTGGTGGTCTTCCTTGCGGAAGGTCATCTTGCCCTTGGGCGTGTCGAACGACATGCCCTCCATCGCCGTGATCAGCTTCTCGGTGCCGGTCTCGCCGCTGGTCTTCTTCAGCGCCTCGACCAGCGCGATGCCCGCAGTCATGCCGCCGGCCGTGAAGAAATCGGGCGGCGCCTTGAACTTGCTGTAGTGGTTGGACACCAGCCACTCATTGGCCTTGTTCTTGGGGATGCCGAAGTAGTAGTACGTGGCCCCTTCCATGCCCGGGAAGTTCTTGTAGCTGGCCATCGCCGGCAGGATGTTGCCGCCGGTGGCAATCTCGATGCCGTAGCGCTTGGGATCGAGATCGGCGATCTTGAACGGGTTGCCGGCACCGGCCCAGATGATGAAGATCACCTTGCGGCCCGGCTTGTCCTTGAGCGAATCAAACAGCCGCTGCGCGCCGGCGGTGAAGTCCGTGGTGCTGGTCGGCAGGTATTCCTCATGCACGATCTTGGCGTTCTTCAGCGCGCCCTTGAAGGCCTTGACGCCGTCGCGGCCAAAAGCGTAGTCCTGCGCCAGCGTGGCGATCTGCACGCCCGGCTTGTCCAGCGCCACGGCGTTGGAAATTGCGTCCTGCGACGAATTGCGGCCGGTGCGGAAGATATAGCGGTTCCACTTGTCGCCGGTGATCGAGTCAGCCACCGCGGGCTCGACCAGCAGCACCTTCTTGTATTCCTCTGCCACCGGCAGCATCGCCAGCGCGGTGCCGGAAGAGGTGGGGCCGACCGCGATATCGGCGCGGTCGTCGCTGTAGGCAGCGGCCAGCTGGGCCTTGGCCACGTCCGGCTTGCCCTGGGTGTCTTTCTCGATCACCACCAGCTTGTTGCCGTTGACGGTCATGGTGCCGTTGGTGGCGTACTCCAGGCCCATCATCAGGCCGGTCTGGGTCTGCTTGGCGTAGGCCTCGAGCGCGCCGGTCTTGTCATAGACGTGCGCGATGCGGATGTCCTTGGCCAGCGCGGTGCCGGCGGCAAGCAGGCCGGCGGCCATGACCAGGGCACGTACGGCGAGTGGGTTGCGTTGCATTGCTGTCTCCTGTGTTCGGTCTCGTTTGTGTTTGTCTGGATGAAACCTGCTGCAACTGCTTTGGAATGCTGTACGGACTATTCGCGCGTGCGTCCTGCCAGGAAGCACCGCATGCCGTCGGCGGTCTCGGCACTGGCGATCTGGGCGACAAAGGCCGCGCGCTCTCGCTCAAGGCCGGCCGCCAGGGTGTCGGCGTCCCAGCGCAACAGCGCGCGCGTGCGGGCCACGCTGCCCGGCACCTTGCGCATGACGCCGCGCGCCAGCGTCACGGCATCGGCCTCGGCCGAACCCGGCGCGGCCAGCGCGGTGGCCAGGCCAAGTGCCTCTGCCTTCGGCGCGGCGACGATCGTATTGTTCAGCTGCCAGGCGCGCGCCTGCGGCGTGCCGACCAGCTGCGGCAGCATCGCGGTCCAGCCGCCGTCCGGGCTGAAGCCAACCACCGTGTAGTACGGCGCGATGCGCGCATCCCGCGCCAGCACCGCCATGTCGCACGCCAGCACCAGGCCCAGCGAGCCGCCCGTCAGCCAGCCCTCCACCGCCGCCACCACCGGGCAGCGCAGCGCTGCCAGTCGCAGGATCGAGCGGTTCAGCAGTGCCAGCAGCCGGTCGGCGTAGCTGGCTATCGCGTCGCCCTGCGCAGCGAATGCCGCGACGTCGCCGCCGGTGGAGAAATTTTTTCCGGCATGCGTCAGCACCACGGCATGGATCGCGGGGTCGACTTCAATCTCGTCCAGCGCGGCCAGCAGCGCTTCCAGCAACTCGGGCACCAGGCTGTTGTGCCGCTGCGGCCGGTTCAGGCGCAGCAATGCCACGCCATCGGCGCGCTCCCACTGCACCAGGGGTTCTGCGTGGGCGTTCATCGCGGCTGCAGGCCGTGCGAGATCAGGTCGAAGGCGGTGTCGACCACCTTCTCCATCGAAGGCGGGCGCTTCCAGCGCGCATAGCGCATGCCCAGGAAGTTGCTGATGCCAATCAGGCACCAGGCGCGCACCTCGGCGTCGCCGGGCACGATCTCGCCCTGCTCTTCGGCGCGCGTCAGGCGCCGGCTGTAAAGCTCGGCAAACACCTGGAAATAGCTGCTGTAGATGGTCTCGTCCACCGAGTACGAATCCAGCACGATCCGGTACAGGTTCTTGTGGCGCGACACGAATGAGAGAAATGCCTTCAGGCCCAGGCGCTCGGCTTCCATCTGGGTGGCCGCGGCGGCAACGTGCTTGCGCAGGTGGGCGCGCACCAGTTCCAGCATGTGCGCGACCAGTGCGCGGAAGATATCTTCCTTGTCCTTGAAATACAGGTAGAAGGTGCCCATCGCGACCTTGGCTTCCTGCGTGATCTCGGAGATCGACGCAGCGTAATAGCCTTTCTCACCGAACACCTTCTCGGCCGCGCGCAGCAGCGCCTCGCGCGTCTTCTGCCCGCGCGCGGTCTTGGGCGGGCAGATGCCGCCGGCGTGGCCGGGTTCGCGGATTGCGCCGGTTTCGGGCGGTGCGCCCGTGTCGGTCTGGGACATCTTGTCTCCGGTGGCGCTGCGCGCCTTGTCATTGGAATGCCAGCCGCTTCCTGCCATGCCGGCGCAGGCAGGCGCCTCCTCCGCGCCTGCCTGCGCCGGGAATCGCCACTCAGGCAAAACCTGATAGCTGATTCATGTTTCATCGTATAAATTGCCCACCATGGATGTCAATAGAGAGGCACCCTCACCCGGTGGCATCCAGGCCGCTGCCCTTTACCCTCCTGCCAGGAGAGAACCATCGTTGGACGCTCCCGATTCGGCACCTGCCGGCCCCACTCCGCCGCCCTTCGCCAGCCACCCGGCGCGTGGCGCCTTGCCAGGCTGGCGCGAAACCGGCCAGGGACGGCCGCTGCTGCTGCTGCACGGCTGGTCGGTCACCGGCGAGGCCTTCGACGGCCAGCGGGCGCTCGCACTGGCGGGATTCCGCGTGATCGCACCCGACCATGCCGGCCACGGCCTGTCGCGCGAACGCGACGGCACCACGATCACGGCGCTGGCGCGCGACGTCGCCGGACTGGTTGCGCACCTCGGGCTGACAGACGTGGTGGTGGCTGGCTGGTCGATGGGGGCGATGGTGGCATGGGCGCTGCTGCGAGACCATCCGGGTCTTCCGCTGGCAGCGGTCGGCAGCATCGACATGACACCCAGGCTGGTGACCGATCCGGCCTGGCCGCATGGCCTGCACGGCCACTATGAGATTGCGCACGCCGCGCAGATGGCGGCCCGCATCCGGGCCGACTGGCCCCGGCTGGCGCCGTCGGTTGCACTGGGAATGTGGTCGGCGGGAAGGCGCCCGGAAGGCACCGCAATGCAGCGCATCGCGCACATGGCGGACCAGTGCGATGTGGCGGCGCTTGCCGCGCTATGGGAAGACATGGCGCGCCAGGATTTCCGGGAGACACTGCGCGGCACCGGGCGGCCGCTGTTCCATTTGTACGGGGAAGCCAGCCGGCTCTATGCGCCCGCGGTGGGTGCCGCCACGCTCGCACTGCGGCCCGAGGCGGGATTCAGCGTGGTGGCCGGCGCCGGTCATAGCCCCCACATGGAGCGGCCGCAGGCGTTCAATGCCGCGCTGCTGGACCTGATCGCCAGGGCCGCGTCAGGCCAGCAAGCGGTAAGTCCAGAGGCCGAACGCGGTCAGCAGCAGTGAGCCGCCCAGGTGCAGCAGCAGGTGCAGCGCCGCCCAGCCGTAGTCGCCGGCAATCAGGTTCGCCAGCACCTCGCTGGAAAAGGTCGAGAACGTGGTCAGCCCGCCAAGGAAGCCGGTGATAGCCAGCAGGCGCCATTCCGGCGGCAGGCCCGCGTGCGTATCGAAGAATCCGACCGCCAGGCCGATCAGGTAGCCGCCCAGCAGGTTGGCCGCCAGCGTGCCATAGGGTAGCGCGGGATTGATCGCGTTCCACAGCACCGCGAAGCCCCAGCGCAGCCACGCACCGGCCGCGGCGCCCACGCCCACGGCGACAAAGCCGAGCGGCCCCATCAGGGCTGGCTCCCGCCCTGCTTCTCCGGTGGTGCGCCAGCATCGTCGCCGCTGGCATTGAACGATGCGATCCCCCAGCGCTGGAGGGCGGCTTCGTCAGTCACGCGGGCATCGACCCAGCGCGCGCCTTCCGGGGTGTCTTCCTTCTTCCAGAACGGCGCTTCGGACTTGAGGTAGTCCATGATGAACTCGCACGCGGCAAAGGCATTGCCGCGATGCGCCGACGCCACCGCGACCATCACGATCTGGTCCAGCGGCTGCATCGGGCCCACGCGGTGGATGATGGTCACGCCCAGCAGCGCCCAGCGCGCGCACGCAGCCGCCTCGATCTGCGCCAGCGCCTTCTCGGTCATACCCGGATAGTGCTCCAGCTCCATCGCGCTGACCGCGCTGCCGTCGCTGACATCGCGCACGGTGCCGATAAAGCTGGCCACCGCGCCGACCGCCGGATTGCCGGCTCGCAGCGCCGCGACTTCCGCGCCAAGATCGAAATCCTCACGCTGCACCCTGACGCTCATCTCAGCCTCCGGTCACTGGTGGGAAAAAGGCGACTTCGCAGCCGTCGGCAATCGCCGTATCGGGGCGCGCCACCGCATGGTCGACAGCCATGCGCAGCGCGCGCCCTTCAGCCAGGGTCTCGGCCCAGGCGCCGCCGCGCTGGCGCAGCCACTGGCGCAGCTCGCCCACGGTGCGCACGTCGGCCGGCACCTCGGCGCGCTCTTCGGTCACGCCCAGCTGCTCGCGCACGCTGGCAAAGAATCGGAGTTCAATGATCATCACTGCTTCTGTCCTGGTCGTGCTGGCCGGCTACGCGAGCAGGCCGTCAAACGGAATGAACTGCACGGTATCGCCGCGCGCGATCGCCTGGTTGGGCGGATTGTCGATCAGGCCGTCGCCCCAGACGGTCGAGGTCAGCACGCCCGAGCTCTGGTTGGGGAACAGGTCCAGGCCGCCCTCGGCATTGATGCGCGCGCGAAGGAACTCATTGCGGCGGTCGCCCTTGTTCAGTTCGAAATCCGCGCGCAGCGGCAGGCGCCGCGGCGTCACGCCGGCCACGCCCTGCAGGCGCAGGATGAACGGGCGCACGAACAGCAGGAAGGTCACGAAGCTGGACACCGGGTTGCCAGGCAAACCCAGGAAGAACGCCGGCTCGGCATCGTTGTTGACCTGCCCGAACGCCAGCGGCTTGCCCGGCTTGATCGCGATCTGCCACATGTCGAGCCGCCCTTCAGCCTCGACCGCGGGCTTGATATGGTCTTCCTCGCCGACCGAAACGCCGCCCGAGGTGATGATCAGGTCGTGTCCCTGCGCCGCGCGGCGCAGCGTCTCGCGCGTGGCGGCCAGCGTGTCGGGCACGATGCCGAAGTCGCTGACCTCGCAGCCCAGGTTTTCCAGCAGGCCGCGCAGTGTGAAGCGGTTGGAGTTGTAGATGGCGCCCGGCTTGAGCGGCTCGCCCGGCATCGCCAGTTCGTCACCGGTAAAGAACACCGCCACGCGCACGCGCCGCACCACGTCCAGCTTCGCCTGGCCGACCGATGCGGCCAACCCCAGCGCCTGCGGCGTCAGCCGCGTGCCGGCCGGCAGGATCACGCTGCCGGCTTCGATATCCTCGCCCGCGCGCCGCACCCATTCGCCGGGTTGCGGCACGTGGTTGACGATCACGTCCTCGCCCTCGACGGTGCATTGCTCCTGCATCACCACGGCGTCGGCGCCCCGCGGAATCAGCCCACCGGTGAAGATGCGCGCGGCGGTGCCGGGTTCCAGCGCGGTGCCGACATGGCCGGCGGGAATCCGTTGCGATACGCGCAGCCGCGTGCCGGCAGCGGGCACATCGGCCGCGCGCATGGCGTAGCCGTCCATCGAGGTGTTGTCGGCCGGCGGCACGCGCAGCGTGCTGGTCACGGGCGCGGCCAGCACGCGGCCGTTGGCGTCGAGCGTATCGATGGATTCAACCTGCGCCAGCGGACGGGCGGCGCCGAGCAGCGCGTCGAGCGCCTGGGCCATGGTCAGCATCGGGGGGCGGGAAGGTGCTGCGGCTTGGGTCATGGTGCGATGTGGGAAAGAGTTGGCCCACGAAAAACGGCCCGCGCATTGCCGGCACCCACTTGATTGGGGCAGGCAATCCGGGGGCCGAAGATCGGGCCCGCAGCCTGATTGTAGCGAGTTGGCGCGGGCCCGGCATGCGGCAGCGCCGCAGCGGGCTACACGCACCCGCGCGCTTACAGGCCGGTGTGGCCGGCGATGTAGGCCTTGACCTGCGCGGCGTCGGCGGGCATCACTTCAAAGCGCTGCGGCAGCCTCTCGATGCCCTCGAACCTGGCCGGGCGCTCCGGCTCGTGGCCGAGCGCTTCGCGGATGGTGTCGGCGAACTTGGCGGGCAGCGCGGTTTCCAGCACCACCATCGGCACACCGGCGCTGAGATGCTCGCGCGCCACCTTGACGCCATCGGCGGTGTGGGTATCGATGGTGATGCCGTAGCGCGACGACAGGTCGCGGATGGTGGCCAGCCGGTCCTGGTGCGTGCTGCGGCCCGAGACAAAGCCAAACTGGCGGATACGGTCGAATTCCGGCGTGCCCGACAGGTCGAAGCCGCCCTTCTCTTCCACGTCACGGAACAGCGCCGCCAGCTTGCCGGCGTCCTGGCCCAGCAGGTCGAACACGAAGCGCTCGAAGTTCGAGGCCTTGGAGATATCCATGCTCGGGCTCGACGTGTGGTACGTCTCGGCCGACTTGCGCACGCGGTAGGCGCCGGTGCGGAAGAACTCGTCGAGCACGTCGTTCTCGTTGGTGGCGACCACCAGCTTGTCGATCGGCAGGCCCATCATGCGCGCGATATGGCCGGCGCAGACGTTGCCGAAGTTGCCGGACGGCACGCAGAACGAGACCTTCTGGCCCGGGCCGCTGGTAGCCAGCAGCCAGCCCTTGAAGTAGTACACCACCTGGGCCACCACGCGCGCCCAGTTGATCGAGTTGACCGTGCCGATCTTCTGGCGCGCCTTGTAGTCGAGGTCGTTGGAGACCGCCTTGACGATGTCCTGGCAGTCGTCGAACACGCCTTCGACCGCCAAGTTGAAGATGTTGGCATCCTGCAGGCTGAACATCTGCGCGGTCTGGAACGCGCTCATCTTGCGGTGCGGGCTCAGCATGAACACGCGGATACCGCGCTTGCCGCGCATCGCGTACTCGGCGGCGCTGCCGGTATCGCCCGAGGTCGCGCCCAGGATGTTCAGCTCCTGCCCGGCGCGGCCCAGCGCGTACTCGAACAGGTTGCCGAGCAGCTGCATCGCCATGTCCTTGAAGGCCAGCGTCGGGCCGTTGGACAGGCCCAGCAGTTGCAGCTTGGTGCCGCCTTCCTCGCCCAGCGTGCGCAGGGGTGTGATGTCGGCGGTGTTGTCGCCCTCGCGTGCGTTGCAGTACACCTCGGCGGTATAGGTCTTGCGCGTCAGCGCGCGCAGGTCCTCGGCGGGAATATCGTCGCTGAACTTGCGCAGGATCTCGTAGGCCAGGTCGGCATACGACAGCTTGCGCCAGGATTCGAGCTCATCGGCCGTGACTTGCGGGTACTCGGTGGGCAGGTACAGCCCGCCGTCCGGCGCCAGGCCGCCCAGCAGGATCTCGGAGAAGGTTTGCGGCAGCTCATGGCCGCGGGTCGACTGGTATTTCATCTGAATCTGCCGGTCCGGCCCTTAGTTCAGTTCTTCCATGCGCAGGCGCGTCACGTCGGACAGCACGGTCTGCAGCGCCTCGATCTTGGCGATCGCCGCGTTGACGTGCTTCTCGCGCGTGATGTGGGTCAGGATGATGATGTCGGTCTGCGGCTCGCCTTCGCGCGATTCCTTCTGCAGCATGGCGTCGATCGAGATACCGCCTTCGGCCAGGATGCGGGTGATCTCGGCCAGCACGCCGGTCTCGTCGGCCACGCGCATGCGCAGGTAGTACGAGCTGTTGATCTCTTCGATCGGCAGCACCGGCACGCTCGACAGCTCATCCGGCTGGAACGCCAGGTGCGGCACGCGGTGGTTAGGGTCGGCGGTATGCAGGCGGGTCACGTCGACCAGGTCGGCGATCACGGCCGAGGCGGTCGGCTCGGCGCCGGCGCCCTTGCCGTAGTAGAGCGTCGCGCCCACGGCGTCGCCCTGCACCAGCACGGCGTTCATCGCGCCTTCCACATTGGCGATCAGGCGCGAGGCCGGCACCAGCGTCGGATGCACGCGCAGCTCGACACCGTCGTCGCGGCGGCGGGTGATGCCCAGCAGCTTGATGCGGTAGCCCAGTTCCTCGGCGTACTTGATGTCGACGGCCGAGAGCTTGGTGATGCCTTCCACGTGGGCCTTGTCGAACTGCACCGGCATGCCGAAGGCGATCGCGCTCATCAGCGTGACCTTGTGCGCGGCGTCGACGCCTTCGATGTCGAAGGTCGGGTCGGCTTCGGCATAGCCCAGCTGCTGCGCTTCCTTCAGGACCACGTCGAAATCGAGGCCCTTGTCGCGCATCTCGGACAGGATGAAGTTGGTGGTGCCGTTGATGATGCCGGCGATCCACTGGATGCGGTTGGCGGTCAGGCCTTCGCGCAGCGCCTTGATGATGGGGATGCCGCCGGCCACCGCGGCTTCGAAGGCGACGATCACGCCCTTCTTGCGCGCGGCTTCGAAGATCTCGTTGCCGTGCACGGCCAGCAGCGCCTTGTTGGCGGTGACCACGTGCTTGCCGTTCTCGATCGCCTTGAGCACCAGCTCGCGCGCGATGCCATAGCCGCCGATCAGTTCGATGACAATGTCGATGTCGGGGCGGCTGACCACCTCGTTGGCGTCGCTGACGATCTCCACTTCTCCGTTGGTCAATTCGCGCGCGCGTTCGGTGTTGAGATCGGCCACCACGGCAATCTCGATGCCGCGGCCGGCGCGGCGACGAATTTCTTCCTGATTGCGCTTGAGCACGTTGAACGTGCCGCTACCGACGGTACCGATGCCGAGCAGGCCAACTTTGATGGGGTTCATGGACAATCTTCTGAGTTGCTAAGGATGAATTGCGGCGCGGCCCGCGAAAATCAGGCCGCTGCCTTGCCGTGGCGTTTTCGGTACGCCTCGAGGAAGCGCGCGATGCGGCTGATGGCCTCGCGCAGGTCTTCCTCGTGCGGCAGGAACACGATGCGGAAATGGTCGGGCTTGGCCCAGTTGAAGCCCGAGCCCTGCACCAGCAGCACCTTGGACTCCTGCAGCAGTTCGTAGATGAACTCCTGGTCGTCCTGCACCGGGTACATCGACAGGTCGAGCTTGGGGAACAGGTACAGCGCCGCCTTGGGCTTGACGCAGGTCACGCCCGGAATCGCGGTGATCAGCTCGTAGGCCAGGTCGCGCTGGCGGCGCAGGCGCCCGCCTTCGTTGACCAGGTCGTTGATGCTCTGGTAGCCGCCCAGGGCGGTCTGGATCGCCCACTGGCCCGGCACGTTAGCGCACAGGCGCATCGACGACAGCATGTTCAGGCCTTCGATATAGTCGATGGCCGGGCGCTTGTCGCCCGACACCACCATCCAGCCGGCACGGTAGCCGCACGAGCGGTAGTTCTTCGACAGGCCGTTGAAGGTCACGGTCAGCACATCGGTCGAGAGCGAGGCGATCGAGGTGTGGGTGTAGCCGTCGTACAGGACCTTGTCGTAGATCTCGTCGGCATAGATGATCAGGCCGTGCTCGCGCGCGATGGCGACGATCTCGAGCAGCAGTTCGTCCGAATACAGCGCCCCGGTGGGGTTGTTCGGGTTGATGATGACGATGGCCTTAGTATGCGGCGTGATGCGGGCGCGGATATCGGCCGGATCGGGCATCCAGTCGTTGGACTCGTCGCAGATATAGTGCACCGGCGTGCCGCCCGAGAGGCTCACCGCAGCGGTCCATAGCGGGTAGTCCGGCGCCGGCACCAGCACTTCGTCGCCGGCATTGAGCAGCGCGTTGACGGCCATCACGATCAGTTCGGAGGCACCATTGCCCACATAAATATCGTCCAGGCCAACGCCTTCGATATTTTTTTGCTGGGTATAGTGCATGATCGCCTTGCGTGCGGCGAAAATACCCTTGGAATCAGAATAACCTGCCGAATTTGGCAGGTTTCGCATCATGTCCTGCTGAATCTCTTCCGGCGCATCAAAGCCGAACACGGCCAGGTTGCCGATATTCAGCTTGATGATCTTGTGCCCTTCTTCCTCCATCTGCTTGGCCTTTTCCAGCACCGGTCCGCGGATGTCGTAGCAAACGTTATTGAGTTTGTTGGATTTCTGGATGGGTTTCACGGCGATGTCGGGCAAGCGTAGCGTGCCGCGCAGGCGGCACCGGACTGGGAATCTGGGCGAATCTGAATTAATGCCGAAGCCCCGTGCGGAAGCCCCGCGCCGAGGCGCCGTCCGCTGCAATGCAACGCGAACGTGGCAGACAGGGAGGCAAAAGCTATAATTTATCGGATTATGACAGACTTCGGCAGGGATTCTTGCATTGCAGCGTGCGCTTGCCGCGCGTACGCCAGGCGCCTGCGCACTGTCGTCCATCTTGTCGTCCACACCGTACCCGCCCGGGGTGCCGGCCATCCGCCCCACGGGCCGGCCCGCCAGCCCGTGGCGGCCGCCGCAGAGGCCTCCAAGTGAAACTCCACGCCGACCAGCCCCAGTCGCTCAATACCGTCACGGCCTACGGGCCGGGATACATCGAGATCAACCTCGTCCGTCACACCAACTCGGTCCTGGTCATGCCCGAGGGCGAAGTACGGCCCTGGCCGGTCAGCCGCTTCGAAGACCTGGAGCCCGCGCATTTCGAGCAACTGGTGGAACTCGGCCCCGAAGTGGTGCTGCTCGGCACCGGCTTGCGGCTGCGCTTCCCGCACCCGCGCCTGACCGCATCGCTGTCGCGCCGTCATGTCGGGGTGGACGCCATGGACCTGCAGGCCGCCTGCCGCACCTACAACATCCTGATGGCAGAAGGGCGCAAGGTGGCGGCGGTGCTGTTGCTCGAACCCGAAGCCGCCTGACCTTTGCAAAAGTTGAGCCGGCGCCACGCTTGAAGTCCGGCAGGGCGCCCCAATCTGCCCCGCCAAGGTGGCAGCCCCCTCACCCGATTCTCCCGATCCCCTGCCCCCTCCCCCAGGAGCCACAAGCATGACCGTCAGTCTGAACAAGGCCGTACCCGACTTCAGCGCGCCGATGACCGGCGACGCCACCTTCCGCCTTGCCGACTACCGCGGCAAGACGGTGGTGCTGTACTTCTACCCGAAGGACAACACGCCGGGTTGCACCACGGAGGCCATGAACTTCCGCGACCAGTACGAGGATTTCCAGAAGGCCGGCGTGCAGGTGTTCGGCATCTCGCGCGACAGCATCCGCTCGCACGAGAACTTCAAGGCCAAGCTTGAACTGCCCTTCGAGCTGATCTCGGATGCCGACGAAGCCGTGTGCACGTTGTTCGATGTCATCAAGATGAAAAAGCTTTATGGCAAGGAGCACCGGGGCATCGAGCGCAGCACCTTCATCATCGACGGCAAGGGCATGCTGCGCCACGAGCTGCGCGGCATCAAGGTGCCGAACCATGTTGACGAAGTCCTGGAAATCGTGCGCGGGCTCTGAGGTATCGCGTCGGTATCGACCTTGCCTCGACACGGACGCCAAGCCGGACGTGCTGTGTCGCAACAAGCCGATGGCAAACCCAATTGCCAAACCCAAAACCTTCGGATACATTGGCCCGTAATGAGTTCAGATTCCGGATGCCACGCTGTTTCGACTCCCCGGCCCAGGCGGTTCGCGCCACAGGCCGGTAGCGGACCTGCCGTGTCGGCAGTCCACCAAAGAAGCTGCCGGATCCCAGCCGCCAACCCTGTTCAGCAGGCATGGCGGCTTTTTTGTTTGCAGCCGCGTCTGTCCTCATGCCTGTCCGCACCGGGAGCCTCGCGCATGCATGCCCCGGCCATCGGCCGCCACGCCGTCTCCGACGTATCGCGGCGTCGCGGCGCGGACACCCTCGCCCCCTTCTTGTCCCCCTGAAAGGAAAGCCAAGCATGCCGCTGCCTACCATGCCCGCCAAGCCTGCCCAATTGCTGGATCCGAGCGAGTTTGCTCCGGTCTCCGCGGTGCCCAAGGCCAAAGCCGCCACACAGGGCAAGAAACCTGTGCCGGCGCTCGAGCGTGTGGCATTGCTGGAAACCGGCGACACCGAGGTGCCTGAGGTCCAGGCCCGCGCCGCCGGTGGCACCCGCGCCCGCAGCACCGAGGCCCCGGCCGTGTCGACGCCTGCCGTCACTGCCGCGCCAGTCAGCCTGGTCAAGCCGTCCTCCGGCCCCACGCGCCGCGCCCGCAAGTCCGAAGGCCCGAGCAAGCTGTTCGTGCTCGACACCAACGTGCTGATGCACGACCCGGCCTCGCTCTTTCGCTTCGAGGAACACGACATCTATCTGCCGATGATGACGCTCGAAGAACTGGACAACCACAAGAAGGGCATGAGCGAAGTCGCGCGCAACGCGCGCATGGTCAGCCGCACGCTCGATTCGCTGGTGGGCGGCACCGACGGCGTGCTCGACGAAGGCCTGCCGCTGGCCAAGCTGGGTAACCGCGACGCGCAGGGCAAGCTGTTCTTCCAGACGCGCCTGAACGACATCAAGCTGCCTGAAGGCCTGCCGCAGGGCAAGGCCGACAACCAGATCCTGGGCGTGGTCAGCGCGCTGCAGCAGCAGTACCCCGAGCGCCAGGTCGTGCTGGTGTCGAAAGACATCAACATGCGCATCAAGGCACGCGCGCTGGGCCTGCCGGCCGAAGACTACTTCAACGACCAGGTCCTGGAAGACAAGGACCTGCTCTACGCCGGCGTACTGCAGCTGCCCGGCGACTTCTGGACCCGGCACGGCAAGGGCGTGGAAAGCTGGCAGGATCCGAAGTCCGGCGCCATGTTCTACCGGCTCACCGGCCCGCTGGTGCCGTCGTTCCTGGTCAACCAGTTCGTCTACCTGGAACCGGTCGACGGCAGCCTGCCGCTGTACGCGCAGGTCAAGGAGATCAATGGCAAGACCGCGCTGCTGCAGACGCTCAAGGACTACACGCACCACAAGAACAATGTGTGGAGCGTGACCGCCCGCAACCGCGAGCAGAACTTCGCGCTCAACCTGCTGATGAACCCGGACATCGACTTCGTCACGCTGCTTGGGCAGGCCGGCACCGGCAAGACCCTGCTGGCGCTGGCTGCCGGCCTGGAACAGGTGCTGGACCAGAAGCAGTACAACGAGATCATCGTCACGCGCGCCACGGTGCCGGTGGGCGAAGACATCGGCTTCCTGCCCGGCACCGAGGAAGAGAAGATGCAGCCGTGGATGGGCGCGTTCGACGACAACCTCGAGGTGCTGCAGAAGAGCGACGACAGCGCCGGCGACTGGGGCCGCGCCGCCACGCAGGAGCTGATCCGCTCGCGCATCAAGGTCAAGAGCATGAACTTCATGCGCGGGCGCACCTTCGTCAACAAGTTCGTCATCATCGACGAGGCTCAGAACCTGACGCCCAAGCAGATGAAGACGCTGGTGACGCGCGCCGGCCCGGGTACCAAGATCATCTGCCTGGGCAATATCGCGCAGATCGACACGCCGTACCTGACCGAGGGTTCGTCGGGCCTGACCTATGTAGTCGACCGCTTCAAGGGCTGGAGCCACAGCGGCCATATCACGCTGGCGCGCGGCGAACGCTCGCGCCTGGCCGATCACGCCGGCGACGTGCTCTGACACTGGCAGCCTGCGGCGCGCCCTGCCGGTGGCGGGGCGCGCCCGCAGTGCCTGAGCGCCGCCGTCAACGACAAGCACTTTGGGGCTATGATGGCCCATGTTTGCCGTTGCCCCGCATCCCCACTGGAGGCGTCGATGAATATCCAGCATCTGCCCCGCAGGCATGTGCCTGCCATCGCCCGCAGCCAGCACAGGCAGCGCCTTGCGCTGGCCGTGCTGGCTGCCGCCGGCATCGCGCTGGCCGCGAGCTGGCGCCCGGCCCATGCCGCCGAAGAAGAAATGGTGATCCGCACCATGGGCCCGGTCAGCTACGTCTGCGGCGGTGTCGCCGAGGACGAGCGCCAGGCGCTGGCCGCGAAGGAAAAGGACTTCAATATAGGCATCCTGTTCATCCAGGGTGCAAACGGTGAATTCCTGTCGGACGTGGCGGTCAGGCTGGTGCGCGACGAGCAGGAAGTCGCCAGCTTCAACGCCGCCGGCCCGCGCTGCCTGATACGTGCGCCCGAAGGCAGCTACAATATCGAGGCCAGTTACAAGGGCCAGGCCAAGTCCATCAAGGTCAGCACCGGTACGCGCAACGCCCAGCTACGCTGGTAGCGGCAAGGCTTCCGGTGCGCCGGCAGGCCGGCGACCAGAAACCCAGGATGCCATTGCGCCGTACCCGAATCTCTTCCCATCCATTGCGTGCGCAGGGCCTGCTTGCCCAGGTCCGGCTGCCGCTGCTCTGCGCCACCGCCCTGTTGCTGGCGGCCTGCGCAAGTTCCCCGCCTTCGCGCCATGCCGGCCTGCCGCGCACGCCGGGCAAGCCCATGATCGATCCCAGCGCCGGACTGGAAGAGATTTCGATCCAGGCGATGTCGCTGGTCGGCACACCCTATCGCTACGGCGGCAATACGCCAGACTCCGGCTTCGACTGCAGCGGGCTGGTGCGCTACGTGGTGTCGCGCGCGGCCAATGTGAACCTGCCGCGCACGACCGAGGCAATGGGCGCCCGCGGCAGCTCGCTGGACCGCAGCGAGGTGGCATCCGGCGACCTGGTGTTCTTCAACACCACCGGCCGCGCCAATTCGCACGTGGGCATCTACGTCGGACAGAACCGCTTTGTCCATGCGCCGTCTTCCGGCGGCACGGTCCGGCTGGAGGACATGGGCAAGCCCTACTGGGCCTCGCGCTACAACGGCGCGCGCCGCGTGGTGGCGGCGGCCAACCAGCCACCCGCGTCGGTGGCACCCCCGGCAGCGCCACCGCTGCCTGAGCCCGCGCCGGCCCCCGCACCGCTTCCGGTCGACGACGATCCCATCGCGGCCTTCGCCAACCAGTGAAACGCCCAAACAAAAAGCCAGGCATCAGCCTGGCTTTTTGCTGGTACGGCGGCCCCTGCCTTACAGGATATGCCGCCCGATCCACCATGCGATCGCCGCCATGAAGGCCGATGCCGGAATCGTCAGCACCCAGGCCCAGACGATATTGCCGGCCACGCCCCAGCGCACCGCCGACATCTTCTGCGCAGAGCCGACGCCGACGATGGCGCCGGTGATGGTATGCGTGGTCGATACCGGCACGCCCAGCGCCGAGGCAAAGAACAGCGTGATCGCCCCGCCCGTCTCGGCGCAGAAGCCGCCGACCGGCTTGAGCTTGGTGATCTTCTGGCCCATGGTGCGCACGATCCGCCAGCCGCCGAACAGCGTGCCCATGCCGATGGCCACGTAGCAGCTGACGATCACCCAGGTCGGCGGCTGGCCGCCGGCCACCACATGGCCGCTGGCGATCAGCAGCATCCAGATGATGCCGATGGTCTTCTGCGCGTCATTGCCCCCATGGCCCAGGCTGTACATCGATGCCGACACCAGCTGCAGGCGGCGGAACCAGCGGTCCACGCGCGACGGCGGCGTGCGAAAGAAGGTCCAGCCCACAATCACCATCATCAGCGAACCGAGGATAAAACCCAGCAGCGGCGAGATCAGGATAAAGGCCACGGTTTTCAGCAGGCCGCTGCCCACCAGCGCACCGGTGCCGGCCTTGGCCACCGCCGCGCCCACCAGTCCGCCGATCAGCGCGTGCGACGACGACGAAGGGATGCCGTAGTACCAGGTGATGACGTTCCAGGCGATCGCCCCGACCAGCGCCCCGAACACGACGTAATGGTCGACGATACTGACATCGATCGTGCCGGTGCCCACCGTGGCGGCCACCTTCAGATGGAAGATAAAGATCGCGACGACGTTGCACATCGCCGCCATCGCCACCGCGTGGTGCGGCTTGAGCACGCCCGTGGAAACCACGGTGGCGATCGAGTTGGCCGCGTCGTGGAAGCCGTTCATGAAGTCGAACAGCAGCGCGAGCGCCACCAGCAAGGCGATCACCCACAGGCTCATTTGTATGGTCTGCATGCCGATTGCCGCCTCAGGCGTTTTCCAGGACGATGCCTTCGATGATGTTGGCGACGTCCTCGCACTTGTCGGTGATCGTCTCGAGCTGTTCGTAGATGGCCTTCAGCTTGATCAGGCGCTTGACGTCGGTCTCGTCACGGAACAGCTTGGACATCGCCGAGCGCATCACGCGGTCGGCTTCAGACTCGAGCTGGTCGATCTGCTGCGCGGTCTTCAGGATGGTGCTGGCGTTGCCCATGTCCTCAAGCAGGCCCACCGCGATCTTGACCTGGTCGCAGCACTGCACGCAGATGGCCGCCAGGCGCAGCGCCTCGTCGGTCAGGTTGGTCACGTCGTACAGCGAGATGGTCTCGGCCACGTCTTCCATCAGGTCCAGGATGTCGTCCATGGTCGTGATGAGCTTGTGGATCTCGTCGCGGTCCAGCGGCGTGATGAAGGTCTTGTGCAGCAGGTCGATGGTGTCGTGCGTGATCCGGTCGGCCTTCTTTTCGGTGGCCTGGACGCGGCGCGCATGGGCCTCGGCGTTGGGCAAGTCGTTGACCAGTGCCTGGAGCTCATGGGCGGCGGTCACCGCGCAGTCGGCATGCTGGTTGAAATATTCGAAGAACTTGCCCTCCGTGGGCATGAATCGGCCGAACATGGAATGTTCCTTGTGGCAGCGTGGTGACGCTGCTGATTGTGTTGCAGGATTGAGCGGGCGCGTTGCATGACAGTCGCGGGTGGTGACTGTCATCAAAGCGCAATATTTTACAGGGTTACAGGGACATTGCCCGCGAATTTGGCGCAAACAAGACGGCGCCGCACAGACGATTGCAGGCTGGCTTGACTTCGTCAGGTGTCGTTGTCGAAGAAAGCCGGGCCGCCGCTGAAGTTGTCGAACTTCGTGAACTGGCCCAGGAAGGTCAGGCGCACCGTGCCGATCGGGCCGTTACGCTGCTTGCCGATAATGATCTCGGCCGTGCCCTTGTCCTGGGAGTCCGCGTTATAGACCTCGTCGCGGTAGATGAACAGGATCACGTCGGCATCCTGTTCGATAGCGCCGGATTCGCGCAGGTCGGACATCACCGGACGCTTGTTGGGGCGCTGTTCCAGGCTTCGGTTCAGCTGCGACAGTGCAATCACCGGGCAGTTGAGTTCCTTGGCCAGGCCCTTGAGCGAACGGGAAATTTCGGAAATTTCCGTGGCGCGGTTCTCGCCGCCGCCGGAACCTGACATCAGCTGAAGGTAATCGATGATGATCAGGCCAAGCTGCCCGCACTGGCGCGCCAGGCGCCGCGAACGGGCACGCAGCTCCATCGGGTTCAGCGCCGGCGTTTCGTCGATGAACAGCTGGGTGTCGTTCATGCGCTGGATCGCATGCGTCAGCCGCGGCCAGTCTTCATCCAGCAGGCGGCCCGTGCGCAGCCGGTGCTGGTCGAGGCGGCCGACCGAGCCGAGCATACGCATGGCCAGCTGGGTGCCCGCCATTTCCATCGAGAACACTGCCACCGGCAAGCCCTGCTCCACCGCCACGTGCTCGCCGATGTTCAGCGAGAACGCGGTCTTGCCCATCGACGGGCGGCCGGCCACGATGACCAGGTCGCCCGGCTGCATGCCGCTGGTCATCTTGTCCAGGTCGATGAAGCCGGTCGGGACGCCGGTGACGTCGGTGGTGGAATCGCGGTGATACAGCTCGTCGATGCGCTCGACCACCTGGGTCAGCAGCGGCTGGATTTCCTGGAAACCCTTCTGGCCGCGCGAGCCTTCTTCGGCAATCGCAAAGACCTTGGATTCGGCCTCATCCAGCAGTTCGCGCACCTCGCGGCCCTTGGGCGCAAACGCGGCCGAGGCGATATCGTCGGCCGCCGTCACCAGCTTGCGCAGCACCGAGCGCTCACGCACGATCTCGGCGTAGCGGCGGATATTGGCCGCGCTGGGCGTGTTCTGCGCCAGCGAATTCAGGTAGGCCAGCCCGCCCACCTCCTCGGCCTTGCCAGCCACCTGCAGCATTTCATAGACCGTGATCACGTCGGCCGGCTTGGTGGCCGAGATCAACCGGGCGATGCTCTGGAAGATCATCCGGTGGTCAAAACGGTAGAAATCCGCCTCGGAGATGAAGTCCGCAATGCGGTCCCAGGCGGCGTTGTCCAGCAGCAGGCCACCCAGCACCGATTGCTCGGCTTCGATGGAATGCGGCGGGACCTTGAGGTTCTCGAGTTGGGGGTCGGCGACAGGCGCGTTCATGGGGAGGGATTATACCGGCGGGTGGACGCACTTCGCCGTACATTTGGCGACCGGGCCTGCAATGACAAGCGAACAACAAAAAAGGCAGGAGCCAGGGCTCCTGCCTTTCTTGCTTGCAGTGCTTGCGGTGCTTCAGCCGGCGCAGCGCGCCGGCGAGGCGGCACGTCCTTAGACGCTCTCGCCCACGACCGACACGGTCACGTCGACCACGACGTCCGTGTGCAGCGCGACGCTGACCGGGTGGTCGCCCACCATCTTCAGCGGGCCGTTCGGCATGCGAACCTGGGCCTTTTCCAGCTTGAAGCCTTGGCCAGCCAGGGCTTCAGCGATGTCGGCGTTGGTCACGGAACCGAACAGGCGGCCGTCCACACCCGACTTCTGGCTGATCTGTACCGTCAGGCCGTTCAGCTTCTCGCCTTCGGCTTGCGCGGCGGCCAGCTTCTCGGCAGCGGCCTTTTCCAGCTCGGCGCGCTTGACTTCGAATTCGGCGATCGCGGTTTGCGTAGCGCGGCGGGCCTTCTTGCCCGGGATCAGGAAGTTACGGGCGTAACCGTCCTTCACCTTGACGATGTCACCCAGGTTGCCCAGGTTGACGACTTTTTCCAGCAGAATAATTTGCATCGCATTCTCTCCTTAACGGACCTAGGGCCTGATCAGTTCTTGTGCAGGTCGGTGTACGGCATCAGCGCGAGGAAACGCGCACGCTTGATGGCCGTATCCAGCTGACGCTGATAGTGAGCCTTAGTACCGGTCAGGCGGGCCGGCGTGATCTTGCCGTTGTCGCCGATGAAGTCCTTCAGGGTGTCCAGATCCTTGTAGTCGATCTGTTCCACGCCAGCCACGGTGAAGCGGCAGAAGCGCTTGCGCTTGAACAGCGGGTTCTGTTGCTGGAAGCGCTTCTTGTTCTTGTTGTCACGTTTGACGAATGCCATGATTCAATCCTTTTCGAATGCTTTACATCCAGTGATGTGAAAGACGAGAGCCTTGCTGTTGCGGTGCCTGCGGGCCAGGAATCCTTCACAGTCGAGCAGCGTGCCGAGCGGCAACCGCTCCAGACGCTGGCCAACCTGTCCGATCCCCATCGCTGCGATTGCAAACTCGACCTGCCGCGGCGTTTGCGCCTCGACGGCCTCGCCGCTGTACTGCAGGATGCAGTTCACGACGGGGACCCCGGCCGGGGTATAGCGCAGGGCATCGCGTTCCGCCAGGGTGGCGGCAAGCCGAAGCTGGTTCAACGCGGGGCCTCTTGCTGGTTGCAATCCATGCTGCCATGGCTGACGCTGTCAGCCATGGCACGCACCGCAGTCCGCACTCAGGCGGCCTGGCCTTCGGTGGTCGTTTGCGCGGCCTTGCGGGCTTCTTCGCGCTGCACTTCCTTCATCATCGGCGAAGGTGCAGTCTCGGCCTTCTTGGTCTGCACGATCAGGTGGCGCAGGACGGCGTCGTTGAACTTGAACGCGTGTTCCAGTTCAGCCAGCGTTTCCTTGCCGCATTCGATGTTCAGGCAAACGTAGTGAGCCTTGGCCAGCTTCTGGATCATGTAAGCCATCTGGCGACGGCCCCAGTCTTCCACGCGGTGAACGTTGCCGTTCTGCGAGGTCACGAGCTGCTTGTAGCGCTCGATCATGGCCGGCACTTGTTCGCTCTGGTCCGGGTGGACGATGAAGACGATTTCGTAATGACGCATTGACGCTCCTTTTGGATTAGCCACCCGGGCGTCACGAGTCCGGTGTGGCAAGGTTGAATAGCCTTACATTATAGCGCGCGTATCGGCAAGTGCGCAAGCCGCTGTTTACACAGGCAAATCAGGCGTTGGCAATCAAGGCCTGCAGCCTCGCCGGATCCCGCGCCAGCCCTGCGTCGGCTGCTAGCGCCATGGCCAGCAGCACGCGCGCCTTATAGGGATTGAGGTCCGTTGCGGAAACAAAAGCCCCATCCGCCGGGCTGAGCTGGGGCGGAATCGCCACATGGCCGGCCCCGGTGCGGGAACTGCGCACCACGGCCACACCCGCGGCAGCGGCATCGGCCAGCGCCTCGGCCAGCACCTCATGCACCGAGCCATTGCCAGCGGCAGCCACCACCAGTCCGGCGACGCCCGCGCGGACCAGCGCATCCACAGCCACCCTGCCCGGCTGGGCGTAGCTGGCCACGATCTCCACCACCGGCCACGCCGTCGGCATCGGCCCAATCACCCAGGCCGCGCGCGGCGCGCGCGCGAAGCGCACGTAGTCATCCTGCACGAAACCCAGCGGCCCGCAGGCCGAGACAAAGGCATCGACCGCCGACGTGTGGGCCTTGGCCACATCCCGCGCAGCGTGGATCTGCTGGTTCAGCACCACCAGCACACCCTTGCCGCGCGCATCGGGATGAGCGGCCACGCGCACCGCATCCAGCAGGTTCAGCGGGCCATCGGCCGACAGCGACGTCGATGGCCGCATTGCCGCCGTCATCACCACGGGCACCGGACACGATTGCGTCAGGTGCAGCGCCATCGCGGTTTCTTCCAGTGTATCGGTGCCGTGCGTGATCACGATGCCGGCCACGTCGGGCTGCGCGGACCAGTGCTCAACCCGCGCCGCCAGCGTTTGCCAGAGCATGAAGGTCATGTCTTTGCTGTCGACCTGGGCCACCTGCTCGGCTTCGATGCGGGCCGCCGACTGCAGCGCGGGCACCGCTGCCAGCAACGACGACACCGGCACGGTCGCCGCCTGGTAGCGAGCGCTGCTGGCGGAGTTGCCGGCCGCGCCAGCGATGGTGCCGCCGGTGGCAAGTACGACGATGCGAGGCAATTGGGTCATGGAGGCGTGCAAAGAAAGTGGGAAAACAGGAATGCCGATTGTAACGGGCGCGCCCCGCCTCGCCGCGGGCCCGCGCTGGCGATCCACAAATCCATCCATGCGACACGCCCCAAAAATTCTGCTTGCGCTCAGGCCGATACTGTATAAAATCACAGCATACTGTTTAAACATACAGTGCCTGGCCAGCCGGATGCAGGATAAAGGATCGACCGATCCCTTACCCGGAATCCCCGCGGCCCCGCACGGAATGGCGATCCCATGGCGACCCTGACACCCCGGCAGCAGCAGATTTTCGATCTGATCCGCAACACGATCCGCCGCACCGGCTTTCCGCCCACGCGCGCCGAAATCGCCGCAGAATTCGGCTTCTCATCGCCCAATGCCGCAGAAGAACACCTGAGGGCGCTGGCACGCAAGGGCGTGATCGAATTGACCCCGGGCGCCTCACGCGGCATCCGCCTGAAGGTGGCACGCAGCGATTCGGAAATGCCTGACCAGTTTTCGTTGCCGATGGCCGGCGTGATGCAGCTGACGCTGCCGCTGGTGGGCCGCGTTGCTGCCGGCAGCCCGATACTCGCCGCCGAGCATATCGACCGCCAGTACCAGGTCGACGCCTCGGTCTTCGACGAACGCCCCGATTACCTGCTGCGCGTGCGCGGCCTGAGCATGCGCGATGCCGGCATCCTCGATGGCGACCTGCTGGCCGTGCGCCGCGCCAGCGAAGCCGCCAACGGCAAGATCGTGGTGGCGCGCCTGGGTGATGACGTGACCGTCAAGCGCCTGCAGCGGCGCGGTGGCCATATCGAACTGATCGCAGAAAACCCGGACTTCACCAACATCATCGTGGAGCCTGGCGAGGAGTTCTCGCTGGAAGGCATCGCCGTCGGTCTGATCCGATCTTCCGGCTTCTAGCCGGGCACCGCAGGCAGCGAGCCTGCGCGGGCCCACCCGCTTCCATTGCTTTGCAGACGCCACCCGGCTTGCCGGGTGTTGACCCCGCTTTGCCCAAAAGAGGTGCCACCATGCCGCAAATCCACCAAGTCGCCGCCCGTCGCCCGGTCAAGCCCGTGCCGTTCCGCCAGAGCAAGGGCGTACGCGTCTACCAGGGTACGCAGCGCCGCACCATGGTCGGCAGCATGGCGGCGATCTGCCGCATGCTTGAACTCGAAACCGCCGAAAAGCTGGCTGCCTGAACCCTGCGGGCGCAGCCCGCGTAGCCGTGGGCCCCGCCCTCAGCTACGCACACACGCCTTGGCTTCGGCTTCCAGCTCCTGCGGCGTCAGCTGCGGGAACCACGTATCGCTCTTGCGCAGTTCCAGAGCCGTACCATCCGGCTTCGCCGTCAGCGAAATCAGATAGGCGTATCGGTATTCACCCCCAGACGTGGTCTGGCCGATGCGGATCTCAGTCTGGTTCTTCGCCGGATAGTTGATGACCGCGGCGTCATCGCCCAGATTGTTGCGCAGGCATTTCGCAACATCGCCCATCGTTGCTGGCGTGAACAAGCGCATGGGCGCACGCGCGCGAATGTCCTTTTCAGAAGTACCGGTGGCACACCCTGCCACCATGGCTGCCATCGCTACGCCAATCACTGCCGCTCGAACAGACATACCATCCCCGGGGAATGCAAAACGGCGCCCTCGCGAGGCGCCGTTCTGGAAAATGCTTTGGGGTGGCTGATGGGACTCGAACCCACGACGACAGGAATCACAATCCTGGACTCTACCAACTGAGCTACAGCCACCGTAGAAGTCATCAGCGCGTTACGTTGCTGATCGACGAAAACCAAGATTATACAAACAGTTTTCCGGAATGGCTAGTATCCGGCACAATTTTTTTTAGATAAAAGCTCAGGTTCGGGACGGGCTCCACTTTGCCTCAAGCAGCACTGCCTGCTTGATGGCCTCGACGGTCTCGGCTTCGGTATCGAACTGCCCCAACAGGCGGCGCGACTTGCCGTTCAGCACGGCTTCCTGCAACGCCTTGCCCGCGGCTTCCGAAGTGCCGGGGTGCCAGCAGTAGCGTGCCGTCCATTTGCCGTCCTGCAGTTGCTCGGCAACCCAGACCACCCTGAAGTCTTCATAGACAACACCGAACGGCGCTTCGTTTTCCACGTTTGCTCTTTCCACGCTGCCCCCCCTGCCGGCATCGGTCCGCATGCCATGCCTTGTCTCGCCTGGGGCAAATGCGAGGGATCGTATCACGGCCGCCGACCAGGGCGCCCGGCCCGGCTGGCACCTTCGCGCATGCCGTCGATCGCTCGCGGAAATATGCTGTGCACAGCCCCTACCTCTGCAGGGTTCATGCCGCAAATGCGCGAAGCGATACTTGTGCCTGAGGGACATTGACCCCCCTCGACCTTCCCGTCAGGCGGCCCGCCCCATCGGGCCGCCTGCCTCTTTTTGGCCACCCTGCCCGCTCATTGCCGTGGCGCCAGCACCTGGCGATGGAACCTCGCGAGCGTATGCGAGCCCAATCGACGTCATCGACAAAATCGACACGTCAACGAACGCAGGGAACGGGAATGCAAATCAAGTGTAGATGGCCTGCGCGAATTCTTGCGCTGACAGTATTGGCGGCCTTGCTCGGCGGATGTGCTGGCGGCGGGGTCGACGGCAGGGAATCCAGCATCACGACATACGGCACGCTGGACGTAGGCATCAGCCATACGCGCTAGCCTGCCAGCGTGACCGATGGAACTCTTTACGAGGGCGACCGTCTAATTCCCTCGTCTGGCGCATGCAATGCGAGCGCGCAAAAAAAGAGTCCGCAGCGCGGACTCTTAAATTTAGCGATCTCAAATGCCCTGAAGGCGGTTGCACTGTAACTGTCATCCCGGCAATGCACCATACGGGTAAACGAAGAGCAACAAGCCTGGCGTAGCAGCAAGAAAGCGCCGACAAAAAAAAGCCCGCCGAAGCGGGCTAATAATCAGTTGAAGAAAGCCCTGTATTCGAGGGCAGGCACAGTGTATGGAAGTGCCCTGCCTCAGCGAATTAGGGGAATCCCTTTCCTGGCGCCGGTTTCCGGGCGATCAGGCATTGCAAGTGCGGCGCGCGGTACCCCCGCGCAGCCATGCACATTTTCACGATTTGAAGTTAGAACGCGGCCTCGGCAGTGCGCGCGCGGGCCACGCTCGCTTACGCGGCAAGTGGCTCTTGTGTCTGCGGCCGCAAGTGCGCGCGCGCCTCTTCGAACAATGCATTCACATCGGCACGCGTGCGTGCCGCATTCATGCGCTTGGCATCCGACAGCACGCGGCGCCAGCCGCGCCCGCCCGCAATTCCACGATGCAGGCCGAGCATGTGGCGCGTGACCGCACCCATATATCCACCCCGCTCCACCAGGTCGCCGATATAGCGCTGCATCGCCAGTTCGACGTCGAGCCGCGACGGCGTCGGCGCACTCGCATCGCCATAGAAGCGCGCATCCATTTCGGCCAATACATAGGGCTGATGGTATGCCTCGCGACCGATCATCACGCCATCGACGTGCTCGAGGTGGGCCGCCATCTCGTCATAGCTGACGATGCCGCCGTTGATCAGGATCTCAAGGCCCGGAAACTCCTGCTTCAGCTGGTACGCCACCTCATAGCGCAGCGGCGGAATCTCACGGTTTTCTTTCGGGCTCAGGCCCTTCAGGATCGCATTGCGCGCGTGGACGATAAACGTGCCGCAACCCGCCTCGGCCACCCGGCCGACGAAATCACGAACGAAATCGTAGTGCTCGATCTTGTCGATGCCGATGCGATGCTTGACGGTGACCGGGATGTCCACCGCTTCGCGCATCGCCTTGACGCAGTCGGCCACCAGTTGCGGCTCTGCCATCAGGCAGGCGCCGAAGGCCCCGCGCTGCACGCGCTCGGATGGGCAGCCGCAGTTCAGGTTGACTTCCGCATAGCCCCATTGCTGGCCCAGCTTGGCCGCCATGGCAAGATCGGCCGGCTCGCTGCCGCCCAACTGCAGCGCGACCGGGTGTTCGGCCGCATCGAAATCCAGATGGCGCGGGACGTCGCCATGCAGCAGCGCGCCGGTGGTCACCATCTCGGTGTACAGCCAGGTGTGGCGGCTGAGCTGGCGGTGGAACATGCGGCAGTGGCGGTCGGTCCAGTCCATCATCGGGGCTACAGATATTCTGCGAGCCCTTATATTTCCTTGTTTCCCGCCTGTAGCCTCAGTTTCCGGGGTGCCGTGAGTGCGTTCCATTTCCTGCCGATTCCGCCTATTTCGTCCAATTTTTCCGTCCCAAGCGCTACGATTTAGCACCATCTCAACTTTTGTAGCGCCGAGAATATGGGGACGATCACGCAGCGCGTGCGAAAGGACGGAAGTATAGGGTACACCGCGCAGGTTCGCCTGAGCCAAGGCAGCGCCGTCGTGTTCAACATGGCGCACCTGAGCCCGGTCTTCTCTATCGCCCAGCCGGCATGGGGGTACCCGCTCAACGAGCAAGCCATGGCGGATGCATGCAAGGTGCTCGGCAAGCTTGGAGGCATCAGTCGGTCGAAACGACAATAAGCCACGCAGGGATAGCCACCCTGAAGAAAATGACCGATGGCGATTCCGGTCAGCGCGCTATACTGTATATCCATACAGTACTCATCCATGCCCCCGCCATGTCGCCCGAACCTGCAAACTGCCCCATCTGCGGCGCTGCCGCTGAGCGCACTCGCGCCCCATCTCATGGCTACCTCTACCATTGCCCGAGCTGTGGCGCCTTTCTCATCACCAACAGCGCACTAGTCCGTAGGAAGGACATTCCGAGTTCCACCCGGGAAAATGTCCGGCTGTTGCGGGCTTATGGCCACCAGCCGCAGATCGAGGTTTCTCGGGACGGCGTGCGCGTCGTCGCCGGTCGGAGCTGAGCATGGGCAACAGCAAACGCGCGGCAGGCTGCCATCTTCCGGCCACACCCCCCAAGCCGTTCCCCGCTCCCGGCGCAAACGGCATCCTCGGTCGAGTTCAGGGGCACTACATTGCCGCTGGCCTGCAGACGCTGCCTCGTGCCACGCACGACGGGCCCAGCCACCATGAGGTCCTGGTCGAGGCTGGGCACCTCGGCACCGTCCGGCTTTTCATCGAGAAGGAGCTGGCCCGCCACAACCGACACAGCCACTACTACTGGTCGGCCTATCGGGCTGAGCCAGCTGAAGAGCAACAGCACGGCTAGGCCAACTACCCCCGGGAAACCCGCTCGCAAGCACGCTTCCGCAATCCGGGTAGCGGTGGCGTACTCGGCCAGTGCATTGTTGATGCGAGGGGCGTTGTCCAGTGCTCCACAACTTCCGGTGGTGCCGCCGGATTTGACTCAAATGGAGTAGCAGCGTGTGAAGCTGGCTGCCGGCCCGGTAGCGGCACTATGTGCAGCATGCCAAAGAGTTAGTTGGGCTCAGCCCATCAGGCTTACTCGTTCATCCGACAGAGCTCAGGATGCCTGACGGCCGACCGCGATCACGCTCGGGCGTCCTTTAGTGTCGTCGATGCGTGGAAGGATGCCCGAAGCAATGCTCTGCCTAACCGCGGCTTTCAGCTCAGCAACATCCCAACGCCCCTGTTCGATGGCGCCCAGCGCATCGCCAGCGACTGCGAATCGCCCGCCACAGGCAGCGCAACGGTAAATGCGGCTGCCATGCAGGGGATCTTGTCGGTCGAGCCAGCGTCGCGCCAACGCGGTGCATAGCAAGCAAGGTACGGCTTCGGTTGTACTCACAGCCTAACCTTGGTCGATTGCCCAACCCGCCTGAATGCCGGCCCAGCGTGTTGCAACCGATTTTCGGCTAGGGCGCGCATTATGGAATGCATGCCTCATCGCCCTACTCGGGTGGCCAGCGCAAAAAATGCGAAGACCGCCGGCATGCACTTGGCCAGTACCCCAAAGGCGATCAACTCCCTAAATAATGGCACCCGCAGCAGCCATGGGACCCATAGTTCAGGGGTCAGCATTAGGGACAGCAAGACATAAGTGGTCAATCCTGAGGCATATGGGCGCATGACCGTGTCCTCGTAGTCGCAGTAGTGTCGACTTAAGTTTCAATTGAGAAACATCCCTTTGGAGGGTAGAACTGTTCGCAAGACAACAGAACCAACCGGCGCAGCCGGGGGGCAGCGCCCCCCTAATTAGAGGGATGTCCAGAATGAGGGATAGCGTCATGCTGACGGAAGCGCGCGGATGCGACTCACGCGCTTCCACTTTCCGCCCTCGCCAACCCTGGCCGAGGGCTTTTCTTTGGTCGAACGGCACCTGATACCCGCCCCCGTTCGCCGCGCGGAGACTGGCCGCATCCCACCTGGAGATTAGGCGACGGGGGGGGCGGTGCCGCCGGAGAGATTCAAGCGGCCCGGTCAACGTTGGCATCTTTGCCTACGACTCTTCGAATAATTTGGTCGGGCAAACAATGACTAGCAGCAGTACCACAAATGCACGGAACCGGGGCGGATGCGCACGCCTTCGTAACCTGGCACGCCCACGGGAGTTACAGGCTACCGCGTCGAGGTTCGCAGCGCCCCGCCCCGGCAGTATCAGCGCGGCGCAGTCCGCTCGATCCAGCCTGCAAACGTCGTCAGAAATTTGCCGAGAAAGCCCTTGGTCGATTCATTGGCGATCGCGCCCTGCTCGTCAAGCAGCTTGTCGACGCCGCTGATATACGCCTCAGGCTGCTGCAGCATCGGGACATTGAGGAACACCATCGACTGGCGCAGGTGCTGGTTGGCACCGAAGCCACCGATAGCGCCGGGCGAAGCGCTGATGACGGCGCCAGGCTTGCCGTCCCAAACGCTGCTGCCGTAGGGCCGCGAGCCCACGTCGATGGCGTTCTTCAGCGGCGCGGGCACGGAGCGGTTGTATTCCGGGGTCACGAACAACACGGCGTCGGCGCGGCGGACGCGGTCGCGGAACGTGGTCCAGGCCTGGGTAGGTTTGTCGTCCAGGTCCTGGTTGTACAACTGCAGCTCGCCGATCTCGACAATCTCCAGCCTGAGCTGCGGCGGCGCCAGCGCGATCAGCGCCTTGGCCAGCTTACGGTTGTATGACTCCTTGCGCAGGCTTCCCACCAGTACAACGACATCACGAGGATTGCTCATTGCGACTCCTTTGACTGTGCGAACGGAATGACGCGGACGGCGCACGCGACCAGGGTTGGCCTGGCCCTGTGCGCCGGTCCAGCCGCAACTCTACCCGAGTCGGCGCCGGCGTGTCCTGCGCAGGAATCGTCAGGCAGCGATGCCCAGCGACGCCAGCGGATGCTCCCCGGCGCGCCACGGGCTTTCGAAGAACGACAGCACCTTCTCTCGGCCGACATCATCAAGCCGGGCGTGTTGCCAGTGCGGCTTGTGATCCTTGTCGACGGCGAGCGCGCGGATACCCTCGACACCATCGCCCTTACGGAACACGTAGTACATCATGTCCAGTTCCATGCGCAGCTCGTCTTCGAGCGACATGCTGCGCGCACGGCGGATCTGCTCCAGCGTCACGCACAGCATCAGCGGCGAGCGGCTGCGCAGCATGGCGGCGGTTTGCGCGGCCCAGTCACCCGCGGCGTCGCTGACGGCGGCAAGGATGTCCGGCATGGTGTTGCCCGCGAACAGGCTGTCGATCTGCGCCGACAACCCGCCCAGCGTGCTTTGCGCCGGCACGCAGTCATCGCGGTGCGCAGCGGTAAAGCCTTCGATGTGCGCCAGCACGGCGTCGCCGCTGGCAAACTGCTGTGTGCGCAGCGAATCGACCAGTTCGGCCAGCCGGTTGCCCGGCAGATAGGCGTCGGCCAGCCCGGCGTAGAGCGCGTCGGCGGCATGGATCACGGTGCCGGTCAGCCCCAGGTACTCGCCGATGCGGCCCGGCGTGCGCGCCAGGAACCAGCCGCCGCCCACATCCGGGAACAGTCCGATATTGGTTTCCGGCATCGCCATCTTGGTGCGATCGGTGACCAGGCGCAGCCGCGCCCCTTGCGAGATACCCATGCCGCCGCCCATCACCACGCCGTCCATCAGTGCGATATAGGGCTTGGCGTAGCGGTGGATCAGAAAGTTCAGCGCGTATTCCTCGACAAAGAACTGATCGAGCAGCGGATCGCCTTCGTGCACAGCCTTGTGGAAATAGCGGATATCGCCACCGGCGCAGAAGGCCTTGCCGCCGGCACCGGCGACCACCACTGCCACCACCTCGGGCGCGGCGGCCCAGGTCTGCAGCGCCTGGGTGATGGCGCGGATCATGTCGAGCGACAGGGCGTTGAGCGCCTGCGGGCGGTTCAGCGTCAGGTATCCGATGCCACCGCGTACCTCTGTCGTGACGAATTCAGTCATGTCGTACTCCTCCAATGCAACTCGCGATTTTACGCCAGTCGCATTGGCAAGCGCACCCCTGCGGGCAGCTTGCGGCGCATGCGCCCTGCACCATCAGGCCAGCCGGAACGTCGCCACCAGCGAGGTCAGGCGCTGCGCCTGGTCTTCGAGCGCCGCCGCCGCCGCTGCCGCCTGCTCCACCAGCGCCGCATTCTGCTGCGTCATGCTGTCCATCTGCGACACTGCAACGTTGACCTGCTCGATGCCATTGGACTGCTCGTCCGAGGCAGCGCTGATATCGCCGATGATGGCGCTGACGCGCTGCACCGCATCGACGATGTCCTGCATCGCCCGGCCGGCGTCATCGACCAGCCCCGAGCCTTCACGCACATTGGCCACCGAGGCGCCGATCAGCGCGCGGATCTCCTTCGATGCGCCGGCGCAGCGCTGCGCCAGGTCGCGCACATCGCCGGCCACCACGGCAAACCCGCGGCCGTGCTCGCCGGCACGCGCGGCTTCCACTGCCGCATTCAGCGCCAGGATATTGGTCTGGAACGCAACCTTCTCGATCACGTCGATGATGTCGACGATCTTGCCCGAGCTGGCATCGATCGATTGCATGGTGTTGACCACGCGCAACACGGCCTCGCTGCCGCGCTCGGCCAGGGTCGCGGCATCCGTTGCCAGCCCGCGGGCCTCGCGCGCGCTGTCGGCATTCTGGCGCACGGTACTGGTCAGTTCCTCCATGCTCGAGGCGGTCTCTTCCAGCGAAGCCGCCTGCTGCTCGGTGCGCTGCGACAAGTCGGCGTTGCCGCTGGCGATCTGCTTGCTGGCCGAGGCGATCGCGTCCGCGCCGCCGCGCACGTCGCCCACCATGGCCACCATGGCTGGCCTGCATCCGGCCCAGCATGCCGAGCATGCGCGCGGTCTCGTTGCGCGCTGACTCGTCGGCCAGCACCTCGCCGCCGGAGGCTGCGACGCTCAGGTCGCCACCCGCGATCTTCTCGAAACGCCCGATCGCCGTATCCAGGGGCTGGACGATCGAACCGCGCAGGCGCCATGCCACCACGGTGCTGAAGGCCAGGCCCACGGCCAGCACACATGCCGACAGCGTGAACAGGTTGCGGTAGCGTTGCTGCGACGCCTCGTAGACCTGCTTCGCGCTGGCGACCTGCAGCTTGTTCAGTTCGGTATTGACGGCGGTGAAGGCGATGTCGAGCCGCGGGATGGTTTCGAGCACGGCCTTCATCATGCCATCGCGGTCGCCGGCGTGCAGCGCGGCGATCATGGGCGTGACGCCCTGCTTGAAGAGCGCATCGCGCTTGGCGGTGACATCCTCCACCGCCCTGGCTTCGTCAGCTGAGCGCGGCAAGGCGAGATAGGCCTGCCAGGCTCTCTCGGAATCGCGCGCAAAGCCTTCCGCGGTCGCGGTGCGCGCCTTGGCATCGGTGGGGTCCGTGGCGAAGGTCGCCTGGTCCAGCAGTACGCGCACCAGCAACTGGTTCGAACGCGCTTCGGCCAGGTTGACCGCGGCCGACAGGTGCTGCCCATAGATCTGGTGCGTCGCCTCGTTGCTGCGCGACATGCCGAACCAGCCCACTGCGCCGACAATCAACAACAACAAGTTCGTGACGATAGTGAGGAACCACAATCTGGCTCCGATGGTAGTGTTCTTGAACATGAAGGCTCCGGGGGAAAGGGGAATCGGGGAAATCGGGAGCGCGCGCCGCGCTGCCGCCCTGTTCAACTACGGCGCGCTGGCTGCGTCCTTTACCGGTATTCACCGCCTTCACACGCGTGACAGAATTGCGTGGCAGTACGGCAATCCACCATGTGGCGGATGCGCCGCGAAACCCCCGCGCGGCGCCGTTTGGAGGAACCCCTCGTAGCAATTCCATGCGGAATATGCAAACTGGCGAGATGAACACTGAATCGCTCGATCCCGGACTCGTGCTGCTGGCCTTTGCGCCAGTGTTCCTGCTGACCATTGGCGCCGAGGCCCGGTACTGGGCCCGCCGCGACCCGACCGCCTACAGCCTGCGCGACACCGTATCCAACGCGGCACTGGCGCTGATGCACCAGGCGTCGGATGCGTTCTTCCTCTGGCTGATGATCCGCACGGTCTACACGTGGTGCTACCAGCACGGGCTGCACGCCATGCCGGAGACCATGTGGTCATTCGCGCTGTTGTTGCTGCTGCAGGACTTTCTCTATTACTGGTTCCACCGCGCCAGCCATCGCGTGCGCTGGCTGTGGGCTTCGCACGTGACGCACCATTCGTCGGAAGGCATGAATTTCTCGACAGCGTTCCGGCAGAGCCTGACGTATCCGCTCTCAGGCATGTGGCTGTTCTGGATTCCGCTGGCGTGGATCGGCTTCACGCCGGACTGGGTGATCCTGGCAGTAGGCCTGAACCTGACCTTCCAGTTCTTCGTGCATACGCGGCTGGGGCAACGCAGGCCGCTGATCGAGTCGCTGCTGAATACGCCATCGGTTCATCGCGTCCACCATGCGAAGAACCCGCAGTACATCGACCGCAACTACGCCGGTGTGCTGACGATCTGGGACCGCCTGTTCGGCACCTTCGTCCCCGAGCATGAGGCACCGGTGTACGGCATCACGCGCCAGGTGCGCACCCATAACCCGCTGACGCTGACTTTCCACGAATGGCGCGACATGTTCACCGATGCCTGGCGCGACCGCGACCCGCGCTACCTGTGGAAGCCGCCCGAGTGGCGCAGCCCGCGCGCACCGGCGCTCGAAGTCGTGCCTGGCGCGCAATAGCCATCGCCTTCACAAGTTTCCGAAGGAACCAGACTGTTGATTTCTGCGCAGAAAATACGAAATTGACCCGCCGCCGGCACCGGCATTTACTTCCATCCGGTGCCCGTGCCGATGCAGCGCGTTGCTGCGCATCGTAGCGATCCTCGACAGGGGCAGGCAAAGCACGCGATGTGGAGATCGCGGCAATGGCGTGCGCATGGTCGAGATTCACCGCCGTAACGACGGACCCGCTCGCGGTGGCCGCCGCCGCTCATTTGCTGCCCTGCCCTGCCCTGCCTATGCGCAGAAGGCCATCTCAGGCGATGGCATCGCACAGATCGACCTGCGGCAGCCTGCGTCGTTCAGCACCTATACCGTCACCGGAGACCCGGCCTCCACGGACGTGGCATTTATCGGCAGCGCCTTCGTTGCGGATACCGATGCGGTCACCGACGGCGGTTCCGCCAGGTCCTATGTGTTCCGTAATCGCGGCACGATCCGCACCAGTGGCACCAAGTGAGCGGGGGTCTTGCTCGGCTCCGCCGACGCGGGCAGCACGGTGGTCAATACCGGCCTGGTCGAAAGCGACAGCACTGGCGATGGCATCCGTATCCGCGGCATGGCGGGAGTAGTGCGAAACCAGGGCGGCGCCATCCACGGCGGCACCACCGGCGTGCTGCTGGAGCGCGGCGGCACGGTGACGAACCTGGCCGGCTCGGTGATTGGCGCCAGCAGCGGGCACGGCATCAGCGTCGTGAACGATGGCGGCAGCGTCGCCAATGCGGGTGCGATCTCGGGGGGGCTGATCGGCGTTCTGCTGGACAGCGGCGGCAACGTGGCCAATGGCTCGACGGACGGCGGCGCCACCGTCGCCACCGGTGCGGAGATCTCCGGCGGCACGTACGGGCTGTGGATCGGCGGCAGCGGCGGCAACGTGGTCAACTATGCAGGCAGCACGATAAGGGGTAACGGCAATGCAGGCGTCATGATAGCCGGCGCGTCCGGCACGGTCGACAACCGTGGCACCATCGACGGCCTGAAAGACGGCATCCGGCTGGAAAGCGGCGGCACGGTCATCAACCGCGGCATCGTGCGTGGCGGCACCACTGCCGGCATAGCGCTGGCCAACGGCGGCACGCAGGAACACCTGGGCGGCCAGATCGTGGCGCAGCGCGGCAGCGGCGTGCAGGCCGCCGGCGGCGCCATCATCGACAGCCACGCCACCATCGAGGGCGCGCCCAATGCGGTGCAAGCGCGCCAAGGGCAGCGTGCAGGGCTGGAGCATCGGCGCCTAAGGCACCTGGTACCAGAACGACGAGCACAAGCTCGGCGCTTATGTCGACACGTGGCTGCAGTACGGCTGGTTCGACAACAAGGTGGAAGGCGACGGCCTGCCGACGGTCGGCTATGGCGCCAACGGCTGGGCCATCTCCGGCGAGACCGGTTATGCGTTCCCGTTGCGTGGTGGATGGGTGGCGGAGCCGCAGGCCCAGCTCGTCTACGTGAAGTACGGCGCCGATGACGTCAGCGAGCCCAACGGCACGCGCATCACCGGCGCCGACTCCAGCGGCGCGGTCACGCGCGTGGGTGCGCCCCTGCACCGCACTTTCCTGCGTGTCGACGGCCGCAAGATACAGCCATACGCGACGCTGAACTGGTGGCACGCCGGCATCGACAGCAATATCTCGTTCAACCGCTTGCCGCTCGGCAGCCTGTACACGTCCAACCGCTTTGAGCTCAAGCTCGGCATCAACGCCGACATCGGCAAGCGCTGGAGCGGCTGGGCCAATGTGGCCGGCGCGTGGGGGGCACAAAGTTTCTATCAATACGCGCTGCGTGCCGGGGTGAAGTACGCATGGTAAGCAGGTGCCTCATTACCCCACCGCCAACAAAAAACCGCGCTCACGGGCTAATGCCGTTCAGTTAAGTCTGAACGGCATTTTTCTTTGCAGGGGTTGTAAACAAGGTGTCGAGCTGTTAACTTGCC